>JAGACY010000004.1 GCA_017613855.1 Pseudomonadota bacterium | reverse complement strand
GCACCTTTGGCTATGAGCAGTTCGATGAATTCACTCTTGTTAATATCTTTGTAGAATTCACTTGTATATTTTTCGACCGCATACACGAGAACGGATTTACCTGTATTGTCTTTGGCATTGACGTCTGCACCTTTGGCTATGAGCAGTTCGATGAATTCACTCTTGTTAATATCTTTGTAGAATTCACTTGTATATTTTTCGACCGCATACACGAGAACGGATTTACCCGTGCTATCTTTGGCATTGACGTCTGCGCCTTTCTCTATGAGCTGTTTGATGAGTTTTTCATGATCCTTTTCGACAGCATACATGAGAGCGGATTTGCCGTCATTGTCTTTGGCATTGATGTCTGCGCCTTTCTCTATGAGCTGTTCGATGAGTGCTTCATTGCCCTCTTCGGTAGCATACATGAGTACGGATTTGCCTTTGTTATCTTTGGCTTTGACGTCCGCGCCTTTGTCTATGAGCAATTTGACGATAGCTTCATCGCACCCGGCTGCATAAGCGAGTACCGATTTGCCTTTGTTATCTTTGGCTTTGACGTCCGCGCCTTTGTGTATGAGCAATTTGATGATAGCTTCATCGCCCCCGGCTGCATAAGCGAGTACCGATTTGCCGTCTTTGTCTTTGGCATTCACATCCGCACCTTTGTGTATAAGTTGTTTGATGTATTTATCATTGCCCATATCGAGCGCATACATGAGATATGTTTTGCCCCGGTTGCGGCTATTGACGTCCGCACCATTCTTAATCAAATAGGAAATAATATCGATATTACATTTCTCTCCATCATAACAAGGGGTATCCCGACAATAAGTGTCATCTAAGTCCAGCACATAGTTCAGAATCGTTTTGCCGGCATTATCTCGCAGATTGATATCCGCGCCGTTTTCTACAAACCAAATAATAGAATCCACATCAATACAGTCATACGTCGCTTGATCCATAGCTTCGAAACCGATGCCATTCTTCATCAACGGCGTTTTGCCATCATCATCCTGGGTATTAATATCCGCGCCGGCATGAACAAAACAGCTGACACATTGATCTCTTTGATTTAACGCCGTGCGCCCCTCGCCGCATATTTTTTCGTTGATGACGGCTGCAATCTTTTGTTTCTGATCATCCGTTTTTGCTTCCGGCACTCCGAGAATGCACATATAGCCGTCTTTTAGATCAAGCCCCCAATCCATCATGAGGGGATATAACTTCTTATCTGCATAATAAAAACCACATTCAACATCAGCGAGCGGATCATAAATATCCCACCATCTGCACTCCGCATCACGACCAAACACAGCTTCTTTATAAACTTCAAGCGCACGCTGAATCGTCTTTTCGGACAAGTTTTTGTGCAGTTGGTTTTCAAAGATTAGAGGATAGCCCCCCCTAAAATCATAATCGGTACATCCTTTGCGAATGCATTCTGTGAACAAATTATCGCCTTTGTTGCTCGTGGCATAAATATCTGCCCCAAGTTCTTTTAAAAGATTAAAGCACTCTTTATTCAATTCACCGAGACCATCATCATGAGAAATACAGCTAAAAATGGGGGTAAAGCCTTCCTCATTGCGAGCGTTGACATCAATACCGGCTTTGATCAGCTTTTCAATCCGTGATTTACTAAATTGTAAAGATTCATCGTAACAATCGATCTCTTTGTCACCTATTTTACCACATTTCAGCGTTCGATGAAGCAGCGTATTGCCATACTTGTCATGAACATTGACGTCCGCACCAAGTTCAAGATATGCATCCAATATATTTTCTTCATCTTCATCATCGTAGTACGCATGCCAACTGTGGCCGGATTGTATGCATTCTTGTTTATAGCGTGCAAACCAGGCGGGCTCTTTTTGGTCGTTTTTCGTGTTGATATGAAAGCCCGATTGTAAAAGCAGTTTCCAGGATTCTTTGGGCGCAAACTGGTAATGTACAATCGTATTGCCATGTTTGTCTCTGGCATTGATATCCGCACCGGCTTTGATATAGGCCGAAAGTAAATCTGTATTCTTAAGATCGACAAAGAACAAAGGCGTTTGGCCTTCCTCGTTTTTGGCATTGATATCTAAATTGTAATTTAACATCATCCCGCGCATTTCTGGATTAAACGTTTTCGAATGCAGCAGGTTGTTGCCGTGTTTGTCTGTCACTTTGACGTCAGCGCCGTGATCGATATACCATTTTAAAGCATCCGCACTTTCTGCAAAGAAAATCGGCGTCTGACCGTCATCGTTTTGTGCATTAATATCCAGCCCCAGCCCATGCAGAAATGACAGAACTTCTGGGTTTAAAGCAGCATGAAGCAAGGTATTGTGATGATTGTCCACAGCTTTGATGTCCGCACCATTCTCTATCAGCTGCTTAAATGCATCCACGCTTTGGGCATAAAAAATGGGCGTGCGTCCCGCCTTATTTTTCTGATGCACATCAGCGCCGTTCTTGATAAGTGCTTTTGCGATTTCAATATCGTTCGCATAAGTGTGAAGCACCGCATTGCCATCGGAATTGATCACTTTGCTCGTATCCAGCCCCGATAAAATCAATTCGCGGCGAAGCGAATCTTCGATACCGTAAAATGCGCACTTGCCGTCCTTATTCTTCAGCGTCCAATCGGCCCCTTTTTCAATGAGCGCTTTAGCAATTGCCGGATTACGACCATATCGATGCATCAGTGTATTGCCTTCTTCATCTGCTTTATCCAACTCGATCGTCTCAGCATATATGATATCCGGGAGTATTTTTTCATTATTTTCATCAAATTCAAAAGAATTCGTAATCTCATAACCAGAACTGTTGCGGCATTCGCTGCATCCGCAATATTCTCTAAATTCCAATTCTTTTGTATTTTTAAGTCTATAGTTATCTGGCAGTTTATGCGCTTTAAGCCAATCTGCATCCGCTTTCTCCGATTGAAGTTCCCCAAGCAAACTGTATTCATCCAATACATAATAACACTCTGGGTCTGAACGTGCACTGTATTGTTCTGGATTGACATATTCATCTACACATGAGTCGATATCTTCTTGCAATATTTTAAGCCTTGCATCAAAAGCGGCCTGGTTGTTCTCGAAAAATCGATTCAGATAGGTTCCGTTTTTAACCAATTCTTCAACACCATCGCATGCCTTATCCGAATTGCATTCATCCGCTTTTGGATTTGCAAAGCATGGATAACACTTGACGAGTTCTTCCAAAATCGCATCCCTGTCGTCTGTAACCTCAGTTTCTGCATCAGGTTGACCTACCCCAGGGGGATTGGGGATAACTGTCTGGACATGGCAGCTAACAGCAAGGGCCGCAGTTCCCATACACAACAGAGAAGATGAAATCCGGGTTATTCTTAGAAAATGAAAGCTTCCCCGGGACAAAATGCCTTTAAAATGTATCATGATTGATGGCTCCATTTGGGATAAGGATTATACATGCTTACATAACTTCATAAGACTGCCGTGATTACTATAACATTTAAAATGATACATCATAATTTTCGCCGAAATTACCATGAATCTTTTAATGGTGGCGCGCCTATGCCTGCGGCATACGGACGCGCATAGCGGCCGGCTATCGCAAAGCGATACGCCGGACGTTGGCGTTTTTAATACAATTCAGTTTGCGGCTCTTTCTTCATTTGCCCCTTTATTTTTGAGCAATTCTTTAATCACCTCGTTGCATCCTGCAGCATACTCGAGAACGGATTTACCCGTATTGTCTTTGGCGTTGATGTCTGCACCTTTGTCTATGAGCAGTTCGATGAGTCGTCTATTACACTTTTGGATTGAATACATGAGAACGGATTTGCCGTTGTCATCTTGGGCATTGACGTCAGCACCTTTGGCTATGAGATGTTCGATGTATTCTGCCGTTTGGCGCGCATTCATGAGAACGGATTTGCCGCCATTGTCTTTGGCGTGCACATCCGCGCCTTTATTTATAAGCAGTTCAATGGGGCCACTGCACTTTTCATATGCATCTCCATACACACTAACAGATGTGTACATAAGAACAGATTTGCCCTTATTGTCTTTGGCATTCACATCTGCACCTTTGGCTATGAGTTGCTTGATAAGGTTTTCATTGCACTCCGCAGCCCCATAAGCGAGTACGGATGTGCCATCATTGTCTTTGTCATTGATGTCCGCACCTTTGGCTATGAGCAATTTGATGACTTCTTGGCCGCCCCTTTCTGCCGCATGCATGAGAACGGATGTACCGTCATTATCTTTGGCATTCACATCTGCGCCTTTGGCTATGAGCAATTTGACGAGTTTTTCATCGCACGGCTTGACAACTGCATACATGAGAGCGGATTTGCCGCTATTGTCTTTGGCATTGACATCCGCGCCCTTGTTTATGAGCTGTTTAATGAGTTTTTCATTACAATGATCGGTCGCATACATAAGAATCGTTTCGCCGTTGCCAATGCGGCTACTGACGTCCGCGCCATTTTTAATCAGATAGGAGACAATATCAATATTGCATTCCGCACTCAACCCACAAGGAGTTCCCGGACAATAAGAATTCGATCCATCATTCAATAAATGAATCACATAGTTCAGAATCGTTTTACCATCATGATCGCGCAGATTGATGTCCGCGCCGTTTTTTACAAATTGAGTAATTTTATTCACATTGATGCAATCGTAGGGGCCGGCATCCGTACCATCGAAATCGATGCCGTTCTTCATCAGCGGTGTTTTGCCTTCATCATCCTGGGTATTGATGTCCGCACCGGCACGGATAAAGCGGTCTATCTCTGACTCAGACCAATTTCTTTGATTAAACGCAGTGCAGCCACCACCGCATATTTTTTCGTTGATGACATCTGCAACCTTTTGTTTCTGCTCATTCGTCTCTGCTTTCGGCGCACCGAGAATACACATATAGCCGTCTTTCAAATCAAGACCGTAATCCATCATGAGTGGCAATAATTGCTGATCTTCAAGATAGGACCAGCAATATTCATCGATACCATCATCAGCCGGATCATAAGTCTGAACAGATCTACAAGTAGCATCACGATCAAATACAGTTTTTTTATAAGCTTCAAGCGCAAGCTGAATCGTCGTTTCAGACAAGTTTTGATGCAGTTGATTTTTAAAGAGTAAATTATAATAATTACAGGCTTCGCGGATGCATTCTGTGAACAAATTATCGCCTTTGTTGGTCGTGGCATGAATGTCTGCACCAAGTTCTTTCAAAAGATTAAAACAGTCATCATCGTATTGAGCAAGCCAACTCGCTTCCTTATAAATACAGCTAAAAATTGGGGTATAGCCCTCCTCATTGCGTTCGTTGACATCAATACCGGCTTTGATCAGCTTTTCAATCCGTGATTTACTAAATTGTAAAGATTCATCGTAACAATCGATTTCTTTGTCATCTTTTATGTCGCATTTTAAAGTTCTATGAAGCAGCGTATTGCCATGGTCGTCATGGACATGGACATCCGCCCCATGCACAAGATATGCATCCAATAATTCTTCTTCTTGCTTGCCCAATTCCCAACTGTCCACGACTCTGTCGCCGGCTCCTAAGCATTCCTGCTTATAGCGTACAAACCAGGCAGGCTCGTCACGGTCGTTTTTCGTATTGATATTAAACCCCGATTGTAAAAGCAATTCCCATGAATCTTTGGGTGCAAACTGGTAATGTGCGATGGTATTTCCCAGCTTGTCTTCGGCATTGATATCCGCTCCAGCTTTGATATAGGCAGAAAGTAGATCCGTATTCTTTAGATCAACTAAAAACAGCGGCGTTTGCCCTTCGTCGTTTTGGGCATTGATATCCAGATTGTAATTTAACATCATCCCACGCATTTCAGAATTAAATGCTTTCGAGTGCAGCAGGTTATTGCCATGTTTGTCTGTCACTTTAACATCTGCACCGTGATCGATATACCATTTTAACGCATCCATACTGTCTGCAAAGAAAATCGGCGTCCGACCATCATCGTTTTGCGCGTTGACATCTAGCCCCAGCCCATGCAGAAATGACAGAATTTCGGTATTTAAAGCCGCATGAAGCAGGGTATGATGATGATTGTCCAATGCTTTGATATCCGCGCCGCGATCTATCAGCAGTTTGAAAGCATCCACGCTTCGGGCATAAAAAATGGGCGTGCGTCCCTCCTCGTTTTTCTGATGCACATCAGCACCGCTTTGAATAAGTACTTTTGCGACTTCCACATCATTCGCATAACTGTGAAGCGTCGTATTGCCATCGGAGTTGATCACTTTGCTCGTATCCAACCCCGATAAGATCAACTCACGGCGAAGCGACTCTTCGATGCCGTAAAATGCGCACTTGCCATCTTTATTTTTCAGCGTCAAGTCCGCTCCTTTTTCAATAAGCGCTTTGGCTATTGCCGGATTACGGCCATACCGATGCATCAGCGTATTGCCGTCTTCATCTGCTTTATTCAATTCGATCGTTCCTACAGATATGATATCCGGAAGTAATTCTTCATTGGTTTCAGCAAAATCAAAAGAATTCGTAATCACATAACCGGACTTATTGCGGCATTCGCTACATCCGCAGTAACTTTTAAAACCCCATTCTTTTTCATTCTTTATTCGATAGCTATCCGGCAGTTTATGCGCTTTTAGCCAATCCGCATCCGCTTTCTCCGATTGAAGTTCCCTCAAAGTACTGTATTCTCCAAATACATAATCACATTCTGGTTCACTTCTTGCCGTATAAGTTTCACGATTTACAAACGCATCTACACATTCATCGATCTCTTTTTGCAATATTTTAAGTCTTGCATCAAAAGCGGCCTGATTGTTATCAAAAAAACGACTCAGATAGGTTCCGTTTTTGACCAATTCTTCAACACCATCGCATTCCTTACTCGAATTGCATTTATCCGCTTTTGGATTTGCAAAGCATGGATAACACTTGACGATTTCTTCCAAAATCGCATCCCTGTCGTCTGTAACCTCAGTTTCTGCATTGGGGTGACCGGATTCAGGCTTGGACTCCCCAGATGGGAGATTATCGAGTGCAGGCTGCGGTGTTTCGGGTACGACAGCGGTATCGTTTGACACCCCATTTTCCGGTTGTTTGGCTTCGTTGGCGGCAGTCTCAGGCACTGACTGCGTCGCAGCTCCATTTGCCTCTCCCGACGGCGCCTCCTGTGTTACCTCATTTACCAATGGCTGCTGCACATTCGGGGCATTGCAGCCGGCAGTAAGAGCCGAAATTCCCATGCACAACAGGATAGATGAGAGCCGGGTTATTCCTGAAAAATGAGAGCGTCTCAGGGACAAAATTTCTTTACACAACATTATTTTTACTCCGGTTCGGATAAGGATTTCACATGCTTACATAACATCAAGGAACGACCGAGCCTGTTATAACATTGAATAAATAATTCATCATTACGATTCTGCAGGAACCATAATGAATCTTCTGATGGTGGCGCGCCTATCGGCTTTTGGCCGATACGGCTTGCTATCGCCGCTATGGTGCATTCGCGCCATACGCGGCGATTTTTTTTGCTGCCGAATGTAACATCGCCATTCTCACTGGAATTATTATGATCGGGAAATGTTCATTGACCAAAACATCAGGGACATCCCCAATGATACCCCCCCCGTTGGGTTCCCCACAAAAACAAGGAAATTAGAGATAATTATAAATGTCCCTTCCTTCGGCAAATTGTATAGGAAGAAGGGATCGCTGCAAAGCGGCCGAGAGTCGGTGAGGCCGTATACGGACGCGCATTTGCGGCCGGCTATCGCAAATCGATACGCCGGCCGTTGTCGTTTTGGGATGAGCGCATTCCAATCCCCAAATGCATCGGCAAATCCCGATAATGCCGCTATACTCTATAACGCTTTTGGGGAATCCGGCTCAACGCAAAAGAGGTTTGCCATGACCAACGTGGTGCACGAATACAAAGGCAGACTGAATATAACAAAGCAGAAGCCATGCGATTGTTCAAAATCAAAGGAAGAGAGGACTCGCTCTTGAGTAACTTGAAAACGATCATGTAAAAAACTAAATTGACCGCAGAGCAGGCGATGGACACACGGTATGTACCGCCTGAGGCCAGAAAAGCGCTCACTTTAAAACTCAATAACGAACGATAAAACAGCAGAGTAAAGGATTTATATGCGAAATCAATGGATAGTAATCGCGCTTTTGGGCGCATGTTTGGGAATAACTGCTTGTGATGATGATCCATCGCCATCCGAAACGGGCAACAAGTTGAGCCTTTGCGAACAAACCGGCGGTACCCTGGATGGAGACGCATGCGTCTGCAGCGGTGAAAAATGCGCTGATGCCAAATGGTGTGATTCAAAAGGCAAATGCAGCTCCGGTTCGGCGACTGACCCGGACGTTTGTGCAAACTGTCCGAACAATTGCCCCGCCACTCCTGAGTGCCCTAAATGTGAATGCAAAGAACCGGGAGAACCTTGTACCTGTGACGAATGCCCCAATAACTGCGATGCATGCGGCCCCAAATGCGAGCAATGCAGTACATGCGACGAATGCGACCCCAAATGCGATGCATGCGGCCCCAAGTGCGAGGAATGTCCCAACGACTGTTCAACGTGCCCACCGACAGAACCGCCCGAACCCGCTTGTAAGAACAATGACAAGGGGATTGGTCAGTGTAAGGATATTGAGAACTGCGAAAGTAACGTATGCAAAAAGAATGCATCCTGCGCCGGCAGTGAAAAATGCGGCGAATGCCGCAATTACGAAACCAAGTGCGAGAATGGCGAAGATGGAAACGGCGTCATTTATACTTGCCGCGAGGGTGCATGGGTCGAAACCAAGACATGTGAGAGTGTTTCCTGCCTTGCACTTGACGAATGCGAAGACAAAGACACTCCCTGCACGCATATCGATGAAAAGATTTGCGGCGAATGCATGGAAGGCTCTTTCAAATGCGAAGACGGCAACGTCCCCGAAGATTTTAGCTATTTCGACTATTATGGTGCCAAGTTCACCCTTCCTCAGGGATTCATCATCGGCAAGCGTTCCAAGTGCATCCATGGCAAATGGGAACCACTGAAAATAGATGATCCCGAGAACTGTTTTTATGGCCATTTGCCGAACGAACAATTGCCCACTTACACACTTGGCACGAAGGATATCATCACAGTCTATGGTTACGATAGCAATGGCAAAACAACAGGCCGTGAATATCGCGTTTCTGCATGTCAGGAAGACGGCATCAACTGTGGCGAGTGTTTTTACAGCTTCTCCTATTGTTCAAATAGAACGAGTCTGACATGCCGAAAAGGTAAGGTCGAAAAATCGACCTGTCCCACGGATATGTGCGCAACGAGCAATACATGTTACCCAAGCAGTACCACAGCCTACTGCAATGGGGACAGCTGCCAGAACTGCAAGTCGATTTGCAACTGGTAATCATAAGGACTTAAAATATAAATCTTATCCGCCACATCAGCATAGAAAGATTCGTTATGCAGACATTCAAATGGGGGAGTTTGAGCACAAAAAACACCGGTACCAACCGGTATATTACATAGCCTGATTTGAAAAGCACTGAATAATGTTGTATAAGCTGCGTTGCTGATGTGACTGACTGCATGTGCAGTATTATTGTCTTATAATATAAGGATACAAATAACATGATAACCGGTACAACTCTCCCCTCTATGAAATATCATGCACTCATTGCCATTTTGTTAGGAACACTGAGCGTTGCAGCACTGTCGTGCGGCGAAGACAGTAAAAAAGCCAATAATAATGAAGAGGAGTGTACTCCCTACTGTTTATCCGACGTCATGGCCATTATATGTGTCAATGGCGAAGAAGAAATGCACTCATGCGGCGGGGATCAGAAGTGCTTCGAAGGCAACTGCAGTGCAGTATCCAGTGAAACATGCACCAACCAACCGCCCGAATGCCAGGGCAAACATAGCTATCGTCTCTGCAATGGCGGCTTTTGGTCAGAGCGCATCCCATGTGAAGATGATCAAGCCTGCCTGAATGGCAAATGCGTCAGTGAAGATGACGTTTGCGAAACTGGCGATAAAAAATGCACCGAAGATCATAAGGGATACGTCGTATGCGCCGGCAATGGTGCAAACGGCCAGTGGTCATCGGACGTATTTAACTGTGCCGAAGGGACGATTTGCAGTGACGAAGAGGATAGCGAATGCGTCACTCCAAAAGAAACCTGCACCGCTACACAACCCGAATGCACGCCCGACAACAAGGGGTACCGCGTATGCGTTTCGGGCACATGGTCCGATACCATTCCCTGTACCGGCAATACCTCCTGCAAAAATGGCCAGTGTGCAGGCGAAGATATCACGAGCAAATTGCCGTGCAATGATATCGGACAGCAAAAATGCGTCTCCTCAACGCGCGTACAGGTATGCGGACAGGATAAATACTGGCAGTTTACCGACTGCCCCAAGGATATCCCCGTTTGTGATATGGAGAAAAATGAATGCGGCCCCGCCCAATGCACGGAGGCACAAATCAAATGCGCCGACGATGAAACACTCGCCACCTGTGTCGACAATGCCTGGGATTATAAGAAATGCCCCGACGACAAACCCGTCTGTAAAAATAATGCCTGCGAAGAAGCCCCCAAAGAATGCTCACCGGGCGAAAAGAAATGCTTAAGCGATAAACAAGTGTACAAATGTAATGACGAAGGCCACTGGGAAAGCGAGAATTGCAGTGGTGGTAAAGTATGCAAGGATGGTGTATGCAGCGAGTGTGAGAATGGCAAAACGATGTGTGCCGATGATTATCACAGCCTTAAGACCTGTAAAAACGGCCAATGGACGACCGCCAGCTGCCCCAACCAAACGCCCTATTGTCCACTCAATACGGATAGCTGCATTTCTGTTAAAAAGTGGCAGGACTGCAGTAATACATTTTCTTTCTGCTACAATACGAGTCTAAATTATTGCGGTTATATGGATGACACTCTACATGGGGGAGGTGAAGGTGAGGGGTGGCAAGGTGGTGTCATCTTTTTATCATGCAAATCCGGATGTATCTATGCAAAAGATGGTATTGGTGCCACATGTAAAGAATTTGATGAATATTCATCGTGCACGGAAATAGGAAAAACGCAAGTAGCACAATATCATAGTGATGATCCCACATTCACCGTAACATTTGGGGAAGGAGATAAGTATAATTTGACTGGAATGAAGTATCCTGATTCTACGTATAGATTTAAAGCCTTCTGCGTAATGTGCAAAGTCATGACAGATGGTACTGCTCGCTGGGTTCCGGTGGATAAATCCTATTGTCCTAAAAATTAATAAACATTTATCATGGGGCGTGCCTATGCCTGCGGCATACGGAACGCCGCTGCTCGCCTTGGGGCGGCCACGCAGGGCCGCCCCTACAGCTCGCCATCGCCGCTATGGCGCATACGCGCCATACGCGGCGATTCGCGTATACGGCCCCCCGAAAGCCTTTACAATATGGTACAAAAATTCTAATATTTAAGAGGTGTACCATAAACCAAAACTAGCTAACCGCTATCCAAACCATGCACAAAGCACTGTGGTCCAGCCTTTACATTAGGCTGTGTTGAACAAACATGGATATAAATTAAGCTTATAGCTTATAGTTTATAACTCATTTTACGGGTGAGTCCTTCTCTTCCCTCTAATGCTATTCAT
>JAGACY010000031.1 GCA_017613855.1 Pseudomonadota bacterium | reverse complement strand
TGGTGTCGTAACCGATGCCGATTGCTAATCCGGTAATGAGCCCGGTCTGGGAACGCTCTTTACTCAATTCGGATAAACGGTCTATTTGTGAAGCATCCATTTCAGGCGCTGCATTTTCTGCCGGTTGAGCTGTAACTGTATCTGTTTCTGCTTCTTGGGTATCCTTTGGCGTATCTGAATTATCACCGGATTTATCCGTCTCGTCTGTGGCTGTATCTTCAGCAATTCCTGAAGGAGATTCCTCTTGTGGCGTCTCTGTTTTCATGGCAGAAACGATCGCCATGATTACGATGACAAGAACGCACAGGATGGAAATGGAACAAACCATTCCGAGCATCAGGCGTTTTCGGTGCTGTAACAGTTGTTCACGCGCCTCTTCCGGATCTTCAAGATCGCTGTCGGACATCGATTTGGTATTGATGACCGTTTTATCCGTAGGCGCCAGTTTATGCTCCTCCTGCTGTCTGCCGAACACTTCCGAGACGGCTTGTCCAAAGGCATCCAATGCCCCGACAATGCCGCTTTTGGTCGTATCCATTACCTCCGAATTGTTTTCTGACATCACAGGTATTTCGACGATGGTACCGCCATTCAGTGCCGGATCCTCTTCTTCATCCGGATAGGCCGGAAGCATGCATTGGGTGGCCCCCGTCGGATCGACCTTGGAACCATCTCCCACAACGACGAGCTTGGGCTTGGGGGCAGCACTGTTCGTCGGAATCTCATTGTAGGCGCTTTCAAGATCCGCGACCATCTCGAGGGCCGTCTGATACCGTTTGCTCACATCTTTTTCGAGAGCTTTCATGCAAATGGTATCCAAATGAGGATCTATATAATGATCAAAGCGGGCTTTGCTCGGGGGAATCGGTGTGTCCGTCAGAATCGCACGCGCCATGTCCACCATGTTGTCTCCCTGAAACGGAAGCCTGTTGGTCAGCATGTAATACATGACGCTGCCGAGCGAAAACAAATCCGAGGCGTATGTGACTTGCTTGCCTATGACCTGCTCTGGGCTCATAAATGCAGGCGTTCCGCACATTGCGCCTTCTCGCGTCAGACCTTCTCCCTCAATATCCGATACTTTGGCAATGCCAAAATCGAGCACCTTGACCAGTTCGAGGCCGGAACGCTGAATGACAAAAATATTGGCAGGCTTTAAGTCCCGATGGACAATATTGGCCGCATGCGCTGCACTCAATGCACGAGCCGTTTGAAGGGCAATCGAACACACACGACGCTGATCGAGCGGATATTCCTTGGGAATCAATACCCCAAGCTCCATTCCCTCCAGACATTCCATCGCAATATAAGGAGCCTGCAGCGAAGTCTTGCCATAATGAAGAATGCGGATGACATTTGGGTGCGATAGCTTGCTCGCAGCCTGTGCCTCACGCTGAAAACGCGCTAATACCACACGATCTGACAGCAAATCGTGCTTTAATATCTTCAGCGCTACATGGCAGTCTAAGGCTCGGTGACGGGCTTTGTACACAATACCCATACTGCCCGTTCCAAGTACCGATTCAACCTCAAATGTATTATCGATAACCTGACCAAGGTACGGATCAATCGTACTTTCCCCTTTCATGCTACGGAAAATCCGTGCACCGCATGAAGCACAATAGCTCTTTTGGGGCGTTGTTATTGGCTTGCCGCATTTGGGGCAAACTGTTTCTTGGGTCGGTTTGTTCATCTTGTGTTCACATTACATCCATCCATGCCTCAGTGATAAGTCTCTACAGGCACTCATTCTCGCTTTTATCTCACATCTAAAACTTCGACAATATTTATTGTTTCAATACCACCGGACGCAATATGTAAAACTTTTGTCCATGGGGTGAAACGTAAATTTCCTGCGTATCATCAAAATAAAAATTAAAAACTTCTCCCTCTTCATACTGCTGGGCTTCTGAACGAAACTCTGCCAGTTCCGGACAGTCCTCCAAAAACACATGCCGCCATTGCCCCCCCAAATCCACTTCATACTCAAGTGAAGCATCACATCCACAAGGATTCTTGCGCACACCGAGCTGGAACGGCTGACTCGATACGGCCGAATATACATCGTCCAGGGCTTCATTCACGCGGTTTGAAGCCGATTGTACAGCACTACCAACCGCATTCATGGAACCGCATGCGGTCATGGTCAGTGATATCATCATAAAAATACAAAGACGAGAAAACATCCATCCCCCCACTGTGACACGAATTTACCGCCTACGACAGATTGCCGATATTGTCAATTTTTTGTTTTGGTCGGGCTTTTGGCTGCGCCAATGCGCTCTTTGGACGCTGCTTTTTGGCCTGCAGCCAAATGCGCAGCGCCGCGGCTGGCTATTGGGCTTGCGCCCAATACGCCGCCGCATCACGGATTGAAAACCCGCAAAATATTTTGAACAAAATTCAAACTCCGTCGTTTACGAGCTCTGCATGCATAGACCTCCGCCTTGGGCGTGTACAATTGCATGGCAATTCCTGAATAGACGCATAAACGACATTCTGCTCGTTTTGGCCGCTAGTTTCATGAGGCTTTTAATGATGAAAAAATTTGCTCTCCCCATCCTCCTGCTTGCCACTTCCTTTTGTCTTGCGGCATGCAGTGATGACGATGAGAACGACAGCTCCGTTCGTACTATTGATAAATGGATAGGCTCCCCCTGCACCTGCGAAGGAGATGGGTGCGCAATGCTGGGAATTCCGCTTCCTTCGCCAGTGGCGAATGCCACCATTAAAGGATGTGAAAATGTCGATTTGACTGGCGTTGAAGGGGGACAATTGGCATGCCTGCAGACTATCCCTGCCGCTCAGGCATCGCTTGCACCTCCCACTTATTTTCCACAAGGCTATTGCACAATTTCGGCTGTTGGATGCGAAGGCAGTATATTTTGCAGCTCTGCGGCCTATGGTGACGTGAATAAGATGGCGGCGTGCCCAAGCGGGTCTGTCATGATCGAATCTAAATTTGATTATGCTATCGCTAAATCCGATTCACACATCGTCAACAAAACCTGTGCAAAAACGTGCAACTCTGACAAAGACTGCAATGGCGCAGGTGAGATGTCTTGCATTAAGAGAGATGGCGTTAAATTCTGTTACAATGAACAGAACTTTTCGTTCATGGGCGACGACATCAAGTTCACAAAATTTTAACCCCGTCTTGAATTTCGCAATTATTTCGTTAAAAGACGCTTCGTTCACTATTTCCTGTGCCGTTAAACAAATGGTTCAGTGCGGCACGGTTCAGACTTCATAAGGATAAAAAAATGACTTTTACACGTAAACTTCTTGCCCTTTCTGCAATTTCCGCTCTTTCGTTTGCTTTTACCGCATGCGGTGATGATGGTAACGATTCTAAAAAAGATCCAGCCCCCACCCCCTCTGCCGAATGTACTGCCGATGCCTGTGCAGCAGATGGTGTTACACTCAACAAATGTAACAACGGTAAAATTGAAGCGGTCAATTGTGGTGCAAATGGTCAGATCTGTACCAACAATGCATGCGCCGATAAACCCGCCGATGCGCCGGCATGCACCGCGGATGCCTGCGATACCGATGGCGTTACCCTGCTTAAATGCGAAGGCGGAGTCGTTAACAGGATTAAATGCAGTGATGCCAATCAGATCTGCTCAGACAACAAATGCGCTGATAAACCTGCCGAAGAAACGCCCTGCACCGCAGCTGATGACAAATGTGAAGGTAATGTCCGTCATTTCTGCAATGCAGCGTTCGGAAAAATGGAAACCCAAAACTGCGCAGATGGCGATATGATTTGTGATAACAAAGAATGTATCGCAAAAGAACAGGCCACCTGTACTGCAAAGGCTAAAAAATGCTCAGGCGATGATACCTACATCGTTTGCGATTCAAAAGGTAAATGGGGAACCGATCAAAAATGCGGCAATGATAAAATTTGCTCCGGTGAGGGTGAATGCGTTGATAAGCCCGCACAGGCCGCCACGGTCATCGGTCAGCCCTGTACCTGTGAAGGCAATGACTGTCACTTCACCATCTCCGGCAAAGAGATTAAGGCTGCTTTAGGCGATGCCATTATGCAGGATGCGACTATCGGGGCTGCGTTGTCAACGTTGTTGCCGGATACTGCCAATATCACGGCTCCTAATTATTTCTCAAGCGGAATCAAGGGATGTGAAGGCTTGGTCGCACCCGAAGGTATGGATGTCGGCTGCTTTACATCTGATAAAATTACATTCGATAATAGTTATGTGACTTTGTTAAGCACGGCTGTGACCATGCTGCCTATAATGTTAAAAGATCAGGTAGATTTATCTAAAATTAAGGTGGATGATATTCAGAAGTATGTAGAAAAGATTCTCAAAGACGGTATTCCTTTCACAATTACTGCATCATTTGCAGGAGTATTCAGCCAAAGTAGGCCAGGATGTCAAGCTGCCCGGCCAGGCGAGACTCTTTATTAAAGACAATCCAGTCAAGG
>JAGACY010000217.1 GCA_017613855.1 Pseudomonadota bacterium | reverse complement strand
TCAGGAACGTCCCATGGGCCGTTCCTGAAATGCGCAAAATACGGCCTCATGCGCACGCCTTTTGTCACACGGCGTGCGCACCTCCTGGGATAAAAGGACGACAAGATGGAACTGCAATCGCTGAGGAATGAACTATGCGACATTTGCCACCGCATGTGGCAGAATGGCTGGGTTGCGGCCAACGACGGCAATGTTTCTGCATTGACAGGGGATGACCGCATTTTATGTACCCCATCGGGCGTAAGCAAACGCGATGTCATGCCCGATATGTTGGTCATGACCGATCTGAATGGCAAAATTCTCGAAGGGAACCGCAAGGTATCGACCGAACTGGCCATGCATCTGCGCTGCTATCGGGAACGCCCCGATGTCCGGGCCGTCGTGCATGCGCATCCCCCCATGTCTACGACGTTTGCGGTGGCCAACAAACCGCTCGACGATTATGCCATGATCGAAACCATTCTCACGTTTGGCACTGTTCCTGTTGCACCGTATGCCGTGCCCGGCACCGAACAGGTGCCCGAGTCGATTGCACCATTCATCGTCAATCACGATGCCGTGCTTCTGAGGGCTCATGGGGCAATTACGGTCGGCTGTGACTTGATCACCGCCTATTATCGAATGGAGACACTTGAGCAGTTTGCCCGCATTACGCTATATTCCAAACTCCTCGGAGGTGCCGAAGAACTCTCGCGGGCACAGGTCGAAGAACTCATTGAACGGCGTTCAAAATTCTATCACATGCCCGGCGTTCATCCCGGGTTCGAAAAATAATCAGGTTCACCCACGACTTGGAGGATGATTTATGCGGTCTAATCGTCTCTTGGGATTATTTTGTTTGTATAGCGCGCTTACATTGGGCTGTACCGACTCCGGCGTTCAGAACGAGCAAATCGATCAAGGTCCCGAAGATACCGATACCGGCGTACCTTTGGACGATCCCGACTTGGACGATGATGATCCAGATCCGAAAGGTGAAGTTGGCATTCCCGGGCCAGATGAACCATCAACCCCCGAAGATAAAGATAGTATGGGGGAAGAAATTATAGATGAGGAGGAGGACTCTGAGCCTGAACAGATATGCGACGAAATTTGCCAGGTTGGTTCCTATCGATGTAACGACGGCGGCAGCCAGATATGTGAACTCGTAGACGATTGCCCCGCTTGGGGGACGGTTAAAGCCTGTGAGAAATGTAACGAAAGTACGGGCGAATGCCTGGAATGCCAGAATTCATGCACGGAAGGGGCAATTAAGTGCGAGAACAGAGCCGTCTGGACATGTGTCGTTGGTGATAATACCTGTACAGAATGGGAGCAAACCAAATCATGCGGTGAAGATGAGATTTGTAAGGATTCTGAGTGTGTCTTTGGCTGTGAGGATGAGTGTCAAAAAGATGAGACGCGTTGTGCTGACGGTGCCATGCAAAAATGTACAAAAAATTCATCTGGCTGCATGGTCTGGAAAAAAGACAAAGCCTGCGGCAAAGCCAAATCCTGCAGTGCTGACGGTACAAAATGCGAATATGCATGCGGCAGCGACTGCGATCCGTTTTCGATTGTCATCATCCCCGATACACAAGGCTATACCTGGTCGAGCAGGATGGGAAGAAATGATCCTCAAGATATATATAAAACTGCAAAAGGGGAAATTATCACCGAGGAAAATTCCCTACGGCAATAACCGATGCCGTTTGCAAGGGGGACGCCATCAATCAGGATGACTGCGATTTGGCAAAAACTTATAGTGCCAAAACCACATCCTATGAAACTTACGTCAGAGGATTCAATGATATCTTAAACCTTATGGAATGACCCTTGCAGCCTGCCGTTTTGTCACGAACAGTCAGGATCTGCTTATGATGGGGGCATAAGCAGCAGAATTATGGACTGCACGCTACCCACCAGGCATAAACATAATTTTCGTACAGGCCGTGCTGTCCCCAAAAGGTACGGCCTTCGTACACAATGACGGGAACCCAGGTGCCTGCTTTCGAAACAGTCGAAAATTCTGGGACCGGATCAGCCAGCCCGCGCCCGATGGCCTTTAAAAAGCTCTCGCGGGCCGTCCAAATCCGGAAGAACAGTTCATTTTTCTTGTCCTCGGGCGTGCACGCATACAAAGCCTTTTCGTTTGGGTCAAAAAGCGCCTTGACTAGATCATCATTCGAATCGGTCACCCGTTCGATATCACATCCGACCTCGGTTTGCGCAAATATCGCCATCACCTTTTGATGGGAATGGGACAGATTAAAAAAACATGCACCATTGGCCAAATAAGGTTTGCCGTAATCATTCAAGCGAATGGGGAATTGGGGAGGATTGTCATTGCATGCAAAACGCTGCAATCCTTCGTTAAGCAGCAATCCAGCCCCAAGTGAGAGTGCCTTTTCGCGGATAAACCTGTATTTTTGGATTTTTTGCTGCCGTGCGACAGAAACGAGACTCAAACCTTTATGAATGACTGCATCGCACTGCAAACTGGAGGTATCGGCGATGAGAATGAGCGGTTGGTTCATTATGATTTCTTTGTTGCTCGGCCATCGGCTTTCGCCGATACGCCTCGTATTTCGGCCTATTGGCGTCGATGGCAAGGGGCCTTGCCCCCTTGCCGCCGCCAATACGGCCTCTTGCCGCCCGCTATTTGCCAATCGCGCCGTGCGGTCTGCTTGGCGCGATATGGCAAATACGCGGGCGGTTTTGTATATGCCTACTTGATTAAACCAAATCAACCCCTATGTTGATTTCAGTCTTTCAAATCTATTGGGAATATAACCTGTCATTTACCAATTTATTGAGCTTTTCTGAACCATTTAAACCATCATAATCGGCCTTTTGACTTGCATAACACACTATTTTGCCAAACTGCGGATCAAAATTTCGCCAAACTGCGGATCAAAATTACGCCAAACTGCGGATCAAAATTACGTCAAACTGCGGATTTTTGTTTAAAGTTTAGGAATTATGCCATATAATGCAAATTCCAAAGTGGGGCATTTGATGGAGGGAATTTGCATGTACAGACCAAGAGTGATTGATGCGACCATCACAAACCGATTGAAGAACAAGGGGGCAATCCTTGTAGAAGGCGCAAAATGGTGCGGAAAAACCACCACATGCGAGCAACATGCGGCCAGCATTCTGTACATGAGTGATCCAGACAGAATTAAACATAATCTCCAGTTAGTAGACATCAGCCCGCGTTCGTTACTTCTTGGGGAAACGCCGCGTTTGATCGACGAATGGCAGATAGCCCCTAAATTATGGGATGCCGTGCGTTTCGAGACGGATCATCGGGAAGGCTTTGGACATTTCCTGTTAACAGGTTCCTCTGTACCTGCGGAAATGGAGGACGTGCATCACACGGGTACGGGACGATTTGCCTGGATAAGAATGCGCCCCATGAGTCTGTATGAGTCTGGAGAATCCACTGGCGAAGTCAGCCTCAGTACGCTGTTTCGACCCAATGACAAGCCAGTCTTTGCGGAAAATCAGGCGGCGCTAAAGGATATCGCTTTTCTAATCTGTCGTGGTGGATGGCCAGAGGCGACATTTTTACAGGGGGAAGATGCACTGGTCCAGTCTTTTGACTATTTGGATGCGGTTGTAAAATCTGATATTTCCCGAGTCGATGGCGTGTCGAGAAATGAGATGCGAGCTCGCCTTCTGATGCGCTCTCTGGCTCGTCACCAGGGAACGCAGGCCCCAAATACCACTATCGGAGAGGATATTCATGTCAGTCAAGATGAGACATTGAGCCGGGACACGGTGGCATCTTATACAAATGCGCTAAAAAAAATATTTGTTATTGAGGATTGTCCAGCGTGGAGTCCGAATCTTCGCAGCAAAACGGCAATACGAACATCGGATACACGCTATTTTGTAGATCCGTCGATTGCAACTGCCGCTCTGGGCATCGGCCCCGGTGACCTTATGAACGATTTGGAAACATTCGGGCTCTTCTTCGAAACGCTCTGTATTCGCGATCTGCGTGTCTATGCTGATGCATTGGGGGGCAATGTTTATCATTTCCGTACGAAAGATGGTTTGGAATGCGATGCCGTGATTCACCTGCGCGATGGAAGCTACGGACTGGTTGAAATCAAGCTCGGCGGTGACAGGCTCATTGAGGAAGGCGCACATACACTGAAAACCCTGGCCAATAAAATCGACACGTCGAAGATGAAATCGCCATCGTTCTTGATGGTCCTAACAGCCACTGCGCCTTATGCTTACAAACGGGCAGACGGTGTGCACGTGATTCCGGTCACAGCACTCAAGCATTAGGGTGCCGATTATATGGATACGGTTTGGTGGTGGTCTATGATGCGCCGGCAATTTGCCAAGTACAGATGTGCTATAGCACATTTTTAATATGTAGTGACCGTTGTCAAGCCCGACATTCCTATTATTTTGTTTCCTTCACTAACATACTATGATTCACGAACGAGAGCAGAACCACGTTCTTTAAGTAGCTCTGCTCTGGTGAATGCGAGCTTTTACGTTAGTTGACAGTAATTGATATTTTGATGGTTTGTCCGTCTCTTGCAAAGGTAAGATCGGTCGTTCCTGCTTTTTGAGCATACATATCACCATCCTTGTCAATGGCAATGATGCCTTCTTTGCTGAACCGAATGTTGCCTTCATCACCGCGAATGGTGATGGTTTCGGTATATTCGCTGTGATAGGTGAGTTTTACCTTGATATTGTTAAGTTTGGCACCAACCTGATAGGTATAGGCTTTGGTATCGGCCTGAATTTTGGTTACGAAATCACCCGTAATAAAATAATCCCACCAGTTGTTGGAATAACCATCTTGGGTATAGCCAGGAATATGCGGGAAGAGGCCAAACCACCAGCGATGATGTCTTCTTGCATCCGAGGTTGTACCCGTTAATGCAGCGGTCATATAGACAGAAACAGAAAATACAGAAGTAGAGGGATTATCCGTCATGTTGGGATAGTTTTCCCACTCTTGCCATTTGCTTAAGACATTATTTTGACTTGTATTATTCCAATCATAATCGTCTACGCTGTTCGGAGAATAATGCATATTTCCGACACCGGTCAGACCTGTGTTTTTGGCGCTATTTTGCCATTCGGGAAGCATAAAACGCTGCCAAAGGTTGAGTTTTTTATAATTACTCTTATCAATTTTGATGGAATTTTTGCTCCAATTAAGTGGATTGTAATTCGCACCCATTGTTGCATTAAATGCTTGTGTTAAGATATTTTCCGTTGCATGTCCAAAACACTCGTAGTTTGCATCCGGCCGAGAGATGGAGACATTCATCATTTTAAAGACAGGACAATCACCTTCAATTTGTGCGCCATTAATCCAATAGGCATTTTTGCCAACCATAATGGATTCGTAATTATTCACCGGATCGACATTGACAATCCAGATTTCATTGAATTCATTATTTTTGCGGCGTTGAATGAGATTATATTTTGTCAGGTAATGATTATAATTAAACTGATAAGCTCCGGAAGCGCTCCATCTGCTGTCAGATAATCCACCCCACCATCCATTTTTAAAGATATCAAGCCAGGTCGCCTGATCGTAATGATTGGATTTGCCGCCGCTCACAAGTGGAACCTGAGTATTATAATATGCAAATTCATTTGTTTTTTCTGTACCGACAATTTGTACTTTGACGGTGTTATGTGAGCTGAACTCGATATCTTCGATGAGTTCGTTAACAGCCTGGTCTTTGTTTTGACCAAGGCATTGGCTTGCTGTGATACCGGTACAGTCTTTACCTTCAACCTTGCCGGTTGTGAGGATAGGATCAATTTCCAGGATGAGCACGCGCAGAGTACGTTCTACAATACATCTTGGATGATCAAGTTCAATGGCGCATGTACTAAAATCGCCGCATTTCTGTTCAACTTCAAATATATGGGCATCTGTACATATCTTGACTGTTTTGCCATCGCATAACCGCGTTCCGGGAATACATTCACATACGGCTGTACCGCTTGTATCATTGCAGACGGGGGTATCTTTGAGCGAAGAACAATCTTGTTTTGGGGCATAAGTCCCGCTCTCGCTGCACTGATAAATGATATTATCTTCGCATTTGGTATGGCCAACGGTGCATGTTTGTTCGAGATAACAACCGATGCCATTCTCACCATCCTTACAGGTTTGCTGATCGAGTGAGCAATCCTGTGCATTTTCGTATTGTCCTGAGGCATTGCAGATCTGAAGTATATTACCCAGGCATTGTTTGCTTTCTGCTATGCATTCTGCTTGTGGTGTGTTTTCTACACATTCCCAGTTGGTCGATTCATTGCAGTAGAAATTCTCGGGACAATCCGGGCAAACATTTGTTGGCGGTTCCCATCCAATAGGCACACATTGATAGTTTGTCGTTTCATCACAATACTCTTCTTCCGGACAGGTCTCAGGGCATTGTGAAGGCGGTTCTTCATTGTCTGGCACACATTGATAGTTTGTCGTTTCATCACAATACTCTTCCTCTGGACAGGTCTCAGGGCATTGTGAAGGCAGTTCCGATCCAATAGGCACACATTGATAGTTTGTCGTTTCATCACAATACTCTTCTTCCGGACAGGTCTCAGGGCATTGTGAAGGCGGTTCTTCATTGTCTGGCACACATTGATAGTTTGTCGTTTCATCACAATGTTGGTTTTCCGGACAGGATTCCGGGCATTTATCCGTGGCTTCGTCTTCTTTTGGCACACATTGATAGTTTGTCGTTTTATTACAATATTGATTTTTCGGGCAGGAATCGGGGCATTTTTTAGTTTTATCGCCCTCTTCATCCGGCACACATTCCAGGGTGGATGTATCGCAATGGGTACCTGTTTCACAGGCAGGGCATTGGGAATCGTTAATGTCAGTGATATCGGTGGATGCACATGCCTGCAGGGCGACAAAAGCAAAACAGCATGAAAGTAAAAAATATTATTTTGATTTGAACATGATCTGCTTCCTTAACAATGGCCCGGAATGAAGGGGAATGATTCAAACAAGCGCTGAATACACCAAGAAGGCATAGACACGCCTAGTGTGCATATGGAATAGCACGCTATACGGCAAAATCAATCATCTTTTCGATTGAGATGCTACTTTAAGGGCCCGTGCGTATGGCTGTAAGCCATAGCACGGGCAACTGGACAAATCAATCAGGCGCGTTCCATTTCGATGACCGTATTGTTGAGATTGAGCACGCGCGTATAGGTAAAATCGTGGCAAAGCAGGCGGACGAGTTCTAGGCCGGAGACATTGGGATCGTCGGAGGGATCGGTGCGCTGCCAACCCGTGGGATCGAAGGGAATGCCATCGTCGCGGATGCGGAAAATGATTTTGTCGTCCTGCAGAATGAGGCTCAGGTCGATGTGATTGTTTTTGGGGGTCAGCTTGCCGTATGCACCGATATTGGCGATAAGCTCTTCGGCAGCAACGCCGAGTGCGTTCGACTTTTTGGGGTCAATTTGGTGGCCGAGACAGAAGTCGATGATTTTTTGCGAAATGCCGACGGCCGATTCGACGTCGCCCTGAACGGTGAAATCGAACGTATCTTCTGGGTTCGAATCGGGCAGCATCAGAATGCCTTTTTGGGGCAGTTTGCCGCGTCTTTGCCAGAAGATGCGCAGGATCTGCACGACGACAAAGCTAAGCAGTTCGGATATGACCGCAGCGAGACACACGCCGTAAAGGCTAAAGGGCAGCATGAGTGCGAAGGAAAGCGGCACAATAAAGGCAAATCCCTGAAGGATCGTGCTGATATTGGCCAGTTTGGGCTGCAGGATGGTCTGGTAATAGGTTTGAAAACATTTATTGAGCGAATAAAAGACAAACCCCAGGCAATAGATGCGCAGGCTGGTATTGCCGAGCGCGATGAGTGCGTCTTCCTCGAGGCCGAAGAAAGTACTGATAATATTGGGAAATACGAGGAAGAAGGCAATGAGGGCCAGGGATAGCGCGATGCTGGCTTTGAGGACGCGCCGGATGAGCGCATGAATGCCAAAATAATCTTTTTCGCCGTAGAGAATGCCGCAGATTGTGGGCAAAAGCCCATAAATGCCGCCAATGAGCAGTTCGACGAGCAGCACGGAATTGATGCAGATGGCGTAAACGGTCATGCTGTCAACGCCGAGCAGGCGGACGACACCGCTGTTGATGCTGACATCACGCAGGCTCGTCATCAACATAAAGAAGAACAGAGGGGCGCCGGCTTTGATGACATCCTTGAGGACTGCGAAATCGTGGCCTGAAGGGCGCCGGAGGCGCAGCATGCGGTTTTTGTCGCGCAAATAGGGGATGAGGACGACGAGTCCGATAAAATAGCCGAGAACGGTGGCAAGCGCGGTGCCATACATCCCGAGGCCGGCATACTTAATGAGAACGTAGTCGAAAAAGAGGTTAAATATGTTGGCAATGATGAACAATGCCGACCCGAGGTTGGGATGGTTGTCGACATTGAGGTAATTGGCCATCATAATGGACAGGCTCAAAAGCGGGATGCCGAGCATGTTGACGAGGGCGTACTGCCGGACATAGGCGAACATCTGGGGATCGCTGCCCGAGAGCAATACCGACAAAGGATCGATGACCAATGGCGTGATGGCTGCAAAAAAGAGCGAGACGGCAACGCCGGTAATGAGGCAGACCGATCGCGTTTTGGAGGCTTTTTTGGTCTCGGTCTGGCCGAGGAGATTGGCAATCCAGACGGTTCCGCCGTTAGCCATGAGAAATGGCACCAGCTGCAGGACACTAAGGAGCGGCAAACACAGCGTGACGGCAGACATGGCCTCTGCCCCCATGAGCTGGGCCACGATAATGCTGTCGATGATGTCACCTGCCTGCAGGGCAAGAACCATCATGATGCCCGGCAGGAGATACTGGTAGAATTTTCTTTTGATGAGAGCGTCGTTGCGCGTTGGGTTCATTTGGCGTCTCCATCAAAGAAGCGCAGCGTACGCAGGGCTTCGATGGCGTTTATCAGGTAAGCTTTGTCTGTGGCCGGCCATTTAAAGCCAAGCCGATAGAGGGCACGGATGGTGAACGTGGGATCGCCTTCGATTTCGTAGATATCTTCGTCGTGTGACATGTACGAAATGAGCCCCGAAACGAGCATATTCGTCGACTCGTCGGCCAGTGCTCGCTGGAATGCTTCGTCGAAAACATCATCCGGCACAACCTGAATGGGAATGCCACAGGCATTGACGGCTTCGATGACATCGCCCATTTCGACGCGATGCCCGTTAAATGCGTGAAATACGGTGAATTTGGCATTGGTCGGGGCCAGCCTGACGATGGCGGCTGCCGTCGTGTCGATGGGCGAAAACTCGACGGTTTCATCCATCCGGCTGACGGGATACATGCCGATGGCCGCATAGCCTTTGAGGCCTCTCATAAACCCGTTGGTGACGAAATTAATTTGGAATTCACCATCGCGCTGGCGGCTCATGAGATTGCCGACGCGGATGATTTTCGCATCGAGGCCGTGCTGTGCAATGTGCGAGAGAACGAGTTCTTCGGCGCGGAACTTCGTATTGACGTATTTATTTTCGAGACTCTGCCCGAAATAGAGCTCATTTTCGTGGAGCTTTTGATTCGGGTTGACATGCTGATTGACGTTTTCGCCCGCAATGGAATAGGTCGAAATCTGAATGAGCCGGATCTTCATGCGTTCGCAGATGTCGATGAGATTGGCAACGCCTCCGACATTGATGCGTTCAAGAATATCGCTGGCTGCAAAATGCTTGACGCATGCTGCGCTGTTGATGACCGTTTTGATGGGCAGAGACAGGATCTGTTCGAGCGATTTGGTGTCTGTAATATCGCCTTCGATACAGCGAATTCGGCTTTCGAAGATATCGTCGAACGTCGTATCAAAATAATACATCAGCATATTTTTGACGCGCAGGGAGACATCTTTGAATTTACCTTTGCGAACGAGGCAATACACCGTCGAGTTGGTCGAATCGATGAGTTCCTTGAGAATATGTACGCCGAGGAATCCGGTCGCTCCTGTGAGGAGGACGTCGCCCAATTCTCCAGCTTTGATTTCATCGACATGACTCGAGGTATTGCGAGCGAGCACGCGTTGAAGGACGAAGCTTTGTGCGGCGGATTCGGCAATCGGGGTTGCGTAGCTCGAAG
>JAGACY010000216.1 GCA_017613855.1 Pseudomonadota bacterium | reverse complement strand
GTCGTCGTAAACTGGCTCGTGCGCTTGGCTGCCTCCTGCAAATAGAGCAAAGCGCGCTGCGGGTCCTTCTTCTGCATCGCCATCGCCGTATAATAGTTGAGTGATGGCATGGTTGAACAGATGGCAAAGAGCGGTTTTGCCGTCTCGATGGCCGCATCGTAATCTTCTTTTTCCAACTGTGAAATGAGGTTAGCCATACCAGCCTGCCAGGATGCATTCTTTTCCAGACCATCGCAATGCTCTGCAAAGGCAGTGGCAGGAACAAAACTGGCCAGACCGACCACAGCAGCGAATAAGTAGTTGAATTTAATCGACATTTTACTCTTTTTTATGAGGTTACAGCCCATTCTGTAAAACCGATTTATCATAACGCCGTTTATTTGTTTGATCCATACGAACCATGTATCAAAATGTACAATTTTAGTTCATTTTGTATACATTATTCCCCTATTTATTCCAGATGAAGAATCCATCCTGATTTCCGGGGGAACACCCCGTACGATCATTCATTCAAGGTAATGCGATTAAACAGCTTTCGAATGTGTACTGTTTAAAGATTACTATCGCATGCCAGCAAATCCCGCCGCATCTGTGCGACAAGTTCCTCACGCGAATTGAATGTCATTTCATCACGAATAAAACGATCAAAATGAACAGCCAACTGACGGTTGTAAATATCGGCATCAAACCCAAGTATATGCGATTCTACAACGGTTTTGACAGCACCGAACGTGGGAGTCTGTGTAATTGCAGTCACAGCCTTCAATGATTGTGGTGCGCCATCGATTTGCACATGCGTCGCATAGACCCCATTTTTAGGCATAACCTGCTGGGGTGTATGTATATTGGCAGTCGGGAAACCGAGTTCTCTTCCCCGCGCAGCCCCATGTTCAACCACGCCATAAAGCGTATAGGGGGCCGCAAGCATCTGAGCCGCATCCCCGACATGTCCGCTCTGAATGGCCGCGCGAATGCGCGAAGAACTGACCTTTTCTCCCTGCCACAATGCCATGGGCAGGGAATGCAGCGCAACATTCTGATCGGCGCAGAATCGGCGCAACAGTTCGATATTTCCTGCCCGATGCGCACCAAATGTAAAATTGGTTCCCAAAACGATCGCTTCAGGCGCAAGCGGCATCAGAATATCATTAAAGAACTCACTGGGTGTCAGCGAACAAATATCCCCGAAAGGCAAATAAATCACTTCATCGAGCCCAAGCGAATCGAGAATCTGTTCCTTGATATTTTCGGGATAAATAAAGAAATGATCCGTCTGCCTGAAATATTGTTTTGGATGCGGCGTAAATGTGATGGCAACCGCGCGTGCATCCCAGCTTCTTGCCAATTGTATGGTCGTTGAAATGAGCTCACGATGCCCGAGATGCAGGCCGTCAAAATTGCCAATCGTAAGAATGGTCGTCATAAGTCAGAAAAATCAAATCGAATTGAAAACTGAAAATCGAGGTAAGCATTGGGCTGTACAAGCGAAGTAAAGATATTGCCGCCGGTAGAAGTTTCATGATTGATGCGCGTCTGGGTATCCTGCGGTGCCTGTGTGACCATAAATTCCAATTTGGTATCGAATTCGATCCAAATCAGTTCGGACAACCTGTACATCACGCCCAGGATGGCATCGATATTACCTCCGAGCCACGTATCTTTGTCGGCCATCGTGGCAATGGTCAGTCCGAGATGGGCCCCTGCATAGATTTTCCAATCGGCATTGGAAAAGAAGCTGTACCTTGCCCCGCCTGCAATATGCAGCAGCCACAGCCCTGAAATATCGAGGTCAGTAATATCTTTTTCTGCATTGTAGGTGTCGCGGTTAAGGCATTCGGGACTGACTTTGGACAGCTGAACATATTCGACGCTGGCATCATTGAACGATCCATTGACCATGTCCACCGGGGTGCACGTGACATGCGTCACTTTTGTCTTATCCCAGCTCAGCCGCGCCGCATCAAAGCGTGCCTCGACATCGAAAGGAAGATCAAAATTGAGCAGCAGGCTTGCGTGGAAATGAAGTGACCCATAGGCATTTTCATAGTCTTTGAGAACAGGATAATACCCAGGTTCAGGGGTGACGCGGTACTCCCGATCCGTTTCCCCCGTAATATACTTCATGAAAGGGAGACCGAGCCCGAATCCGATTCCCAAAGACTGCGCAGACGCCACTCCCGGGATGCCCATTACCAGGATAACCAGCAATAATTGGAGTCTAAGGCTTTGAGAATTGGATAATGCCATGAGGAAATGCACGATAATATTGTTATGTGTGGGGGCGGTGGCCCCCTGCGGCGCTATTGTGATGGGCGACCGCCCTGGGTCGCCCATACAATACGCGCCTACCCCCACTGCGGGGTTACTCACCCCGCAACGCCCCGCATTCCGTAGTAACTTCTTCGTCACGCTGCGAAATAAAGCCCCTAACACCAAAAAAAAGGCGGTCTGAAAAGACCGCCTAAAAGAAGTAGCTAGGAGTGGACTCGAACCACCGACCTGACGGGTATGAGCCGTCTGCTCTAACCAACTGAGCCACCTAGCCAAAAGCCTGAACCGAAAGGCCGATTCAAGACGGTGAGGCTTATGCATGAATTAGGGATGGATGTCAAGAAAAAATCGCCGTGCCGTATGCATCGCATAGGCACGGCGCAAAGGGCGCATTTTGCCGCAGGCAAAAAAGCCCGTGCAAAGCGCCTATTGCCGCAGGCAATCGCGCGAAGCCATAAAAATAGTTTGAAACGACGGGGATGTGCGGCTTATAAGCAATTTCCGCCTGCACGCAAGGTGCGGGTAAAAAACGGCATTCGAACGGGAACAGACATGCATTCACGCAGTATCATCTTATATATTCTGTCCTTGGGTTTTAGCATTTCATGCTGTTCCGAGGCTCCCACACCCTCATCCGATGGCGCGCAGCAGGCAGTCAAAACCGAAGAAACGGCCGAGACGCCAGATGAGCCCCGAAACGACAAAGACAGCGAAACATCGCCGGAATCTGAAGCAAAAGAAGAAACAAAATCAGACAAGGCCGAGAAAAATACCGCGTATCCGGACGATTTTTGTTTTGCCGCCGGCGAATTTAAAAAAGGGCGGTGTGTGTGCGGTGATAGTTCGATTTTGCAGCGCGAGGCGGCCAACTGGGTCTGCATCCACAAGCGTCTTCATTGCATGGATCCTTACAAGGGCTGTCAATATAACGGCAACCCCTACCCTGCCTATTCGACGATTCGTAAAAATGCCGTGATGTGCGGTCATGCCGGCGCACTCAAGGATCTGAAAGGATACGGATGCGACCCGGAATATGGCGAATTTCGTTCGGACAATCATGGCGCGTGGCGATGTGATTCGGCCACCTGTTCCTGTCATGATGAAACCATCCATAAAGGCACCTATTGCACCGCGCGCGGGATTTTGTGCCACAACAACTGCCCCGAAGGATACCTGACCGGAAGCGCACTCAAAGAGGGCGTCTATTCATGCGACGGCGTCAAGCTGACCGACGAAGCCGGTGTCAGCCACGAAGGCATCGTCTGCCTGAATAAAAAATGGACCTGTGAACATGGCTATGTCTGCGAGAACAATCACTGGAAATGTGTCGCAGATCCGACATCTTATGCGGATAATCCCGTATGCGACGGCATTACCGTCAAGACCATAGCTGATGCCAAAAGTGCCAGGGATTACACATGCCGCTATGGGCGCTGGATTTGCGAAAATCCCGATGGATGCAGTTGTATTACAGGGGCAAAGCACACCCACAAAATCGCCCTTGGCGAACAATGCGTGAATACATCATGCGAAGAGGCCCCAAAACAACAATATCTGGGCGACAAGTTTTCGAAGGATCGCTTCGAATATAAATATGGCGAAGAAAACTGGACCTGGCTCGAGAACGGGAGTTCCAACGGAGTTTGTTTTGAAGGCAACTGCAAGTGCGGGTCGGGCCACACACCTCAATTTGGCAAATGTGTCAAAGGCGAGAGCATTTGCGGCAATCTCCGGGGAAACCAGTATGGCGAATTTTATTGTGCCCTGTATTACCACCGCAATGAAGGAAGTTACATCGACTATCGCGGAAATCTCGATGTTTTGAACGGTAAAAAAGATGCCCCCGAAGGCCGGGAACTGCCGTTTGTGTCCGAGTTTCGCAGCGGTGAAGTGGGCGGCCTGCTGATATGCGGCAAAAAGGAAGGCTGCATGACACCGGATGGCAGGCATTATTCAAGGGGCGCGGTGATTGGACATCATGGCTGGAACGATCCTTACCTGACAACGGCCGGTCTTTCATCATTATATAATACGCTCAAGGACCTGAACGAAAACCTTCAGTACCATGTGCACGGTGATGTCGACACGACCAAAGAATCCGTGTCTGTGCTTGGGGATTGCGTCATCGATGTCCCCGAGGAACAATGTGCCTCCTTTATCTCCAAAAAAGCAAAGATGCCGGTTTGTTATCCCAAAAGGGAAGACGGCCGCCCCGGTTACATCGGCCGCCCGGGCGATTTGCCTGTCGAAGGTTCGGACACGCGGTGTACCTACGCCCAAAAGGATGCCGCTTTTGGGTTAGTGGCTGCCTACCCACAGGGGCTGGGCAATACAGGATTTGAACGCACGGCTTCAACTTCTGTATATGATGTCTACAAATGCGAAGGGGGCAAACGCTGGTGCCATGGGAAGAATAACGATCCCATTCTGGTGCCCGAAAATCCCGAGGGCTATGAATGCCGCGAAGTATCACAGATTCCCGACAACAAAGCCAAAAAAGGGCTGAAATCCTGGGTCTGTGTCAATCCCAGCGGATGCGAATGCGGCGGACAGACTTGCGAAATTAACCATGCCTGCATGGATGGACAATGCATGGATGGCATGGCAGAATCTGTCGAAATGTGTGATGGTGAGCCATTGATGCTCGGATACCGATGTGCCCGCAATTGGCTGGGCTATTCGGCCAACGGTTATATTGAATTTGGGCAAGTCTGCACCGAAGAACGCTGCAGCTGCGGAGATATGATCTGCCCAGAAGGAGCAACTTGCTCGCATGGCCAATGTTTGTGCGGCCAGGATATCAAACCGGGAGGCAATTATCGCTGCGAAGCTGGCTATTGGCGCAGTTGTCAGGACAATGAGAGCAATCCACCCAAACCAGGCGGCTGGTATTGTGATATCCTCGCTGGATGTGACTGCAATGGCAAACATATCGAAAAAAATGAGAAATGTTCCACCGCCTGTTATGGCGGAAGTATCCAAAAAGACGGCTGCTATTGCGGTGACTCGCGCATCGAGGCCGACGCAAATGCAGAGTACGCCTGTGCTCTGATCAATGACAAACCGACCATCGTATGCGCGTCCCCACGGGGATGCCCATGCGGGATAGAGACTTGTCCCGCGTCAACCGCGTGCGTCAATGATAAATGCATCGATCCGCTTCAGGGCGAAGTTATCGAATCCAAATCAGACGCCACCACACTGACACCACCGCTCGCATGCCGTGCCGTCAACGGATGCTCATGCGGTGAAAAGACGTGTAAAAAAGGTGATTTTTGTCTGAATAACACTTGTACCGAAAACATTTGGGCAGCAATCATTCATAACCATCGCGTTTTCTATGATTTTATCAATATTCAGCATGCCATCGAAGACCCCAGGTATGCCAAACCCGAAACATTCTTTGCCTTCAGTGATGCCTATCTGCCCAAGAATTGGTCCATCGATCCTCAGAACCCGAATTTTGACCAAATCGCCTGGCACGAGATTCTGCTCAAGGGTTATGACAGCAGCATGCCCGAAGAATATGCCGTCACACCTTACTTTAAACGGTATTATTGCGGATTTAACGAAATTGTCTTTAAGGCAGACAAATCGCGCTGTGCCCTCGAGGAAGGATGTACATGCGGAAAAACCAAATGTCCCCGGGGAGCGGAATGCGCCAATAGCAAATGTCTATTCGACGAAGTCTACAATGAGTCCATGTGCGGCGGACGTCCCCAAATCAAGGCAGATTTGCTCCGTTCAACGAGCGTTGACAAAGCTGGCAACTGCGTATGCAGCGGTATCACCCTGAACCCAGCCCTGACAAACTCGGCAGATGTTTCAATTCACGACAACCGCAGGAATGCCATTTCGGATTTATACCTTTGCACAGACTTCGGTTGGATATGCCGCAACGCAAAAGGCTGTCCATGCGGTGAAGAATCGTGCCATCTCGGTGCCATCTGTGGTGCCAACGGACGGTGTTCTTCTGTCATCGGTACCTGTCTGAACGATGGCGAGGGAGGATGCCTGTTGAGCAGTGAATAAGGAACAAGGGGCGACCAATGCAGACTGATTCGCCCCCACTGCCCAATAGAGCGCATTTTCATACCGAATCCCCCCTGTGGGTGTCTGTCCGTTTGAGGTTTTAACGCCTATTCCCTACGGCAGACCAGTTACCGCCATATTTGTGAAGAGGCACTCAAAACGCTCGCCTTCTGTGTGCAAATCTGGTAAAATAGACTGGTTGTTTGCACACAGGAGATGCCAAATCTCCACGTGGCTAATCGATGTCATATTTTTTTTCGTTCATCGGGTTTAATGCGTCTTTGACGCGCTCCATGACGGATGGATTCTTCATTTCTGAGAGGGATTTTCATGAGACATAAACTTTTTAAGGAGAAAAGCAGCCGGGTATGCCTGGCAATATCCTGTCTGGTGCTGAGCAGCATCGGTATCGGCGGGTGCGAATGGGATAACAAGTTGTATGATGAATTTGTGATGCCGGATTCTCCCAGTGGAGTTCAAATTACATTTTGTGAAGGAATGGAATATATTGTTGATAATAACAGTCCTACCCACAAGTGTGAAAAAGGCCAAACTGATGACGAGATTTGTAAGGTTTACGCTCATGCATTTGAGCAGGAGATTTGTCCGAAGTATTTTCGATGTGAAGTAGATGCTAAAGGAATTAAATATTGTGATCCTTCTACAAAATGCAATGGGGATCATGTCCAATCCTGTGACAACAACACGATAGTCTGTAAAGATGGATTTGATAATTGCAATGGGGAAGCACTGGATGGTTGTGAGATCGACCTTAGCAATGATTCCAAAAATTGTGGCGAATGCGGCAATGCATGCAAATCCAATCAATCGTGTGAAAACAGAAAATGCGTAGATCGCAAGTGTTCCACTGGTCTGCATTTAGTTGGTACTACGTGTGTAGAAGATGACATCAATAACTGTGGCCGAGAGGGAATGGATTGTACGCGACTTCCCGGCTGGGCTCAGGGAACATGCGAAAAAGCTCAATGTGTCTATGACAGTTGTACTGACAATTATCATTTGGCTGGTTCAAAATGCATAGCAGATAGTAATGATTGGTGTGGAAATCATGAAGAATGCTATGAATTGGATGCAAAAGGAACTAACAAATACGTTGATAATTCAGATCACTGTGGGTGTAATACCGCGCAGGGATATACGTGTGAGCTTGGTGAATGTATTATATCCCAATGCCACAACGGCATGAAAGAGTGTTACGGAGAATGTATTGATTTTTCAGCAACTCACGTCATCAGCTGCGATGAAGAGACATTGGAATGCGCATCTGATTATCTTGACTGCGATGGTCAGGTCACCAACGGATGTGAAATCTATTCCTTAAATGACAATGAGCATTGCGGTTCATGTGATGAAGAGAATGCGAAATGTAATGAAGGTGAGATGTGCAGTGGCGGGCAGTGTCTGTTATCATGCCAGTATGGTTTAACCGATTGTGGTGGAACTTGCGTTGATTTGTATGCAGGTAATGCCGAAAGCTGTGATGGTACTTTGCTGACTTGCAAAGAAGGCTTTGCTGACTGCGATCAAAATGTAGCCAATGGTTGTGAAGTAAATACAACAACAAGTAATCAATATTGTGGTGCAAAAGGTAT
>JAGACY010000215.1 GCA_017613855.1 Pseudomonadota bacterium | reverse complement strand
GGCGTATCATTCGTAGCTAATAGCCGTGGGTGAGCCCGAAGGGCGTAACCCACGGATGAAATACGGGATATTTGGGGATCATGTCAATGAGCAGTGAGCAGTTAGCAGTTAGCAGTTAGCAGTTAGGGTTGCTCATGGCTATTCCTAAAGAATGATGGTTATTGTAGCTTCAGAGTTACTCTTTGGTTTTGCATCCCAATTGCGCATTACGCATTACGCATTAGAAAACAATTCCGCATTCCGCATTCCGCATTCCGAATTAATCAGACGTCGCCTTCTGGTTTTGCATCCCAATTGCGCATTGCGCATTGCGCATTCCGAATTTAGAATGCCATTCACCCTTAGCTTCAGACTTCACCCCTAGGCATTGTCATTCGATTGCGCATTGCGAATTCCTAATTGAACCCCCCAAAAAATCACGCTATATTAAGCCCGTTTTTGACATCCCCCGCTGTGGCGTTGTCTCATACAGTCTAATTACCGGAGTTTTCCATGAAAAAGTTGATTCTCACGATTGGTTTGTTTCTTCTCGTTTTTGCCGGGCTGGCCACGGATGCTTCTGCAAAGGACATGTCACGCCGTTTCGGCATCGGTGTGGATTCGACCATCAGCAATTATGCCGGTGATGGCCGGGGGCTCTCTTTTATTTATGTCATCAATAAGTATTTTGGCATGCAGGTCATTTTCGGCATGAATACCACGTCTGTCGATTTGAATAAAAAAGTTGGCACGGGGTCAAATTCCAAAATTGAAAAATACGAGACCACGATTATTGAATGGAATGTTTCCTTCAGAGCCCTCATCCCAATCGTTTTGACTTCGGAGGCCAATCTGACCGGCGTCGTTGGCTTTACGGCTTCCGGCACATCATCCGATGGCTTTAAAACCTATAATGAGAGTTATCTAAAGTATAACGATGGCTATCAGTTCTCGATTGATCTCGGTGTGCGCCCCGAATGGTTTGTAACCGAGCACATTTCGATTCATACACAGCTTGGTATTGGCATTAACATCATTACTGATGATGGCAGTGTGCCTTCGACGGCTCTTTCTTATGATAAAAACGATAAAGACGGCAACGGTACGGCTGTTTATTCCAGTGATGCCAAAGGTGTGAGCGTCGATTTCTTCAAAAATGTCGATCTCCTGGGCATGGCTGGTATGACCTTCTGGTTTTAGTCAATTCGTAATTCGTAATTCGTAATTCGTAATGAATTCGCTCTCAGATTTGTTTCGAATGGAAAACTGCGCATCGTTGGTTTTCCATTAAGTTTTGCAGAATAATGGTGCATTGCGAATTGCGCATTAAAATACAATGAAATCCCTCTATTCCTTCATTATACTCCTATTATTGCTCATATTCCCGGCTTGTCAGTCGCACAAATCCGATTTGAAGTCGCTCATCAGGGATGTCGAGAGCTACCATAAGGATTTGCTATTCGAACGCTATGAAATTGCGGCCAAGAATATCCAGCCATCATCGCGTGCAGAGTGGCTCAATGCCATTGTGTCCCAGAATCTGCGTTTTGCCGAGATTGAAATCATTTCAACGGGGCCATGCGATTCGGCGGAAATAGAAAAGCGTGAAGACGTCGAGAATTGTGCTGTGATTGAATCCAACATGCAGTGGTATGCCAACGGTTCACCTACGGTGCATGCTGCCCGTGTCCGCTCGACATGGGAATATCATAAGGATTCTGGCTGGATCATTGTCGAGCAGAGTCAATATTAAAGCATGCCGTATGGCCGAAAGGCCATAGGCAGGCTGCGCCGAGAGGCGCATGCGCGGCGTATCGCAGATAGCCGCGCCACCATCATTTAAATACCATTCGGGACAATCCCTTACTGCTTATAGAGGGTTGTCAGTTTCGAAATAATCTCATCGCTGAAGCCCAGATAACCGACACAACAGCAGGTCAGCACAACATAAAGCAGGCACAACATGGGATTCTTGTCGATGATGGCTCGAATGGCAAGCCCGAGAAAAATAAGCCCAATAATCACCGGGACCCAGAATGTGGTCATGTGGGCATCCCAGTTGACAAAATATTCTTTAATGGGGTGGTGCAAAAAACGCATACGGGCCTACAGTAAAGATTCGATGAGCTCTTTGACCTTGGCAGGATAATTGCCAACGACGCGGCCTACTTCGACACCATTTCTGAACGCAATGACAGCAGGAATCGACTGGATGCGCCATTTCGAAGCAGCAGCATTGGCTTGATCGACATCACATTTGCCTACGGCCACTTTCCCGGCGTATTGGTCGGCAAGCGCTTCGATGGTGGGAGCAAGCGCCCGGCAGGGACCGCACCAGGTCGCCCAGAAATCGACGATCATGGCTGGTTTGCTGTTCACTTCGGTATTAAAATTCTCGTCCGTCAGGTGCAAAAGATTGCTCATACATCTCTCCTTTGTTGGATGGTGGTTCGGCTATCGGGCTTCGCCCAATACGCCTTCACTGTTCGGCTATCGGGCTTCGCCCAATACGCCTTCACTGTTCGGCTATCGGGCTTCGCCCAATACGCCTCACCAGCTTTAACAGCATAAGCACACCACAAAAAAGAGCAATGCGCAATTGAAATGACAAGTAAGTGACACAAAATCAGTCAATGAAGAATGAGCAATAATCCGCATCCCGAATTCAGAACGCTATTCGCCCTAACCTTCAGACTTTTCCTTTAGTTCTGCATTTCAATTACACATTACAAATTACTAATTAATCAGCCTTTCCCTTTAGTTTTGTCATTCAATTGCGCATTGCGCATTGCGCATTGCGAATTAATCAAAAACGATCACGCCTTCGGCTTCGAGCTTGGCCAGTTCTATGGCTGTTTCCGGTTCAGGGAACATGGAGAGATCGAAAATATCCGAAATGGACGTGCAGCCATCGATCATCGAGAGTAAAAATCCCGCCCGTGAGTTGATATCGCTATGTTTCAGAAGTTCCTGCATGCTGCATGTCAGGTGAGGAATGCGCGAGTAAGGTTTGAGCTTTTGCAGTGCCTGCATGCCGTCTTCGGGGGCGTACTGCTGAGGTTCCGGCTCGATAGGGATGGGGGGCAAAGAAACATTGGTCGGTTTTTGTGTTTCGGTAATCGGTTGCGGGACTGGCGTCAATGCTTCTGAAGTTACCTGTGTGTTTTGGATTTTCTCCAGAGGGGCAACGGGGGTCAGGTTGAGTGCCGTCGGACTGACGTACTTCTCATCCAGCGCGTTGCTGTTCCTTTTCTGAAATCCCCACATGGTGTTGGGACGTTTGCGTTTGGTATCATGCTCAGTTTCTTCAACTTTAGAAGATAATATTTTCTCGTTTTCGAGCACCTGCATGAAAGACTGTCTGTCCTGCTGGACATTGGGGCCGCTGGGAGAAGTCTTGCGTGAATTGCTCCATTCTTCGGAAGAATTCACGAGGGAACTATTTCCGCTTGAACGTCGGGCACCATTCAGGGAATAGGCATCGACATCAAATTGCAATTCTGCTGTATTACGATTGAGCGCCCCCGGAACGGGCGTAGGATTGTCATTGGAGGGATTCTCAGGAACTGAGCGGAATCCCAGCGCGGGGATTGCTGCCGCCTGGGGAATGTCTTGACCGCCAACTCTTTCACCTAACCCCGAAGCGTGCTTCCGTTCGGAGTCAAATAAATCCGTTTCCGGACTGAAGGCATTCCGGCTATTGCTCAATGCATCATCTGTCATAAGCTGATCGTCCCATTTCGGGAAACCAATTTCATTCACTACATCATCGACACTGTTCGTGCTCGATTCTGGTTCATCCAATATCTGATAATTGTCAGCTTTCGCAAAAGCATCTGCGATATCGTTATCAGAGGTCGCATTTTCATCACCGGCATCGGCAAAGAAATCCATTTTCCCGTTATCATCTGCCGGTCTGACGTCATCCGTTCCCGCAAAGAAATCCGCTTCCCCAATATCATCCGTCGGTCTGACGTCATCCGTTCCTGCAAAGAAATCCGCTTCCCCGCCATCACGCGCCGGTTTGACGTCATTCGTTCCTGCAAAGAAATCCGCTTCCACGCCTAATAAATCGTTTCCGGAAGCTTTGTCCATCATCCCCGTGGCATCAGATGTATTGATATCATGCTCAGCTTTGGGGACGGCCTGGAGATTATCCAACGATTCAATTCCAGAAATAACATTGCCGTGATTACTATGGGCAGATGCTGACGCTTCTTCTGGTTTGGGGATGGCTCTGGAGGATGATTGATGGAGCGTGGATATTTCGGCCAATTGTGCACCGACTTGTTGGCTTGAAAGCAGAGGCTGTCCAAACTCTTCTTCACTATTTGCTGAAGAAATCTCCGGGGGCAGTGCTGAAGATTGTTGGGGCAAAACAGATTCTGACTTTTTGGGGGATACATTGTCGTCGCCATTGAAAACAAAGTCAGACGCGCCCCAATTTAATGTCCGTTTAATCTTTTCGTGTGTGTCATTGCTCGCTTCATTTGGGGAGGGCGCATTCTTTTTATCGATGCCGTCTATGAGACCGGCTACATCAAGTTCCGGCCCCTCCAAATCGAAGTCCAGTTCGATATTCAAATCGAAATCACCGCCAAGCTGCAGTGTGTTTTTATCGGGCTTTGCTGGCTTCGCATCGGTATCGGGCTGATTATTCCTATTGTTCAAAGGGGCGAAATCATCATCACCCAGAAGTGAGAGCGATGGCGGCAAAGAACTGTTTTCTCTTGCATGCTCTGCTTCTTCTTTGGCCTGCATCGTTTCTTCGGGATCCATTGGCTCCTGCATATTGCTGATGTCAATCAGTCCTGAATCCGGCTCTTCAACTTCTTCATCGACCTCTTTGGGAAAATCACTCAGCGAAAAATCAGCAAACGAATCATCGAGAATGTCACTTTTTGTATAGATTGCGGTGAGTTTGTCATAAAACAGATAGACGCTTCCCGGAGCATTTTCAAACAGACGCAGAACGTCGTTGATGATTCCCCTGAGTTCGGGATTGGATTCCTTGAGTCTTCGGGCTTCCGAATGAGCAATTTCGGCATCCCGCACATAAAAAAGCTCAACAATGTTCTTAATTTCGTCTGGAATTTCATTTACAGTCTGAAACATTTCTTCCTCAAAAAACTCCATAAAAAAAGAGAGCCAATGATTTATCTTATAATATATCGCCTGCAAACGCTCAAATTCAATGTTTTGATGTTATGAGTAACGATTCTGCCCTGCAGGATATCTTTTTATCGACATTCAGAAAGTCATTCTCCCTAATCTTTAGACTTTCTCCTTAGTTTTGCATCCCAATTCCGCATTCCGCATTAAGAAAGCCATTCTCCCTAAACTGTAGACTTTCCCTTTAGTTTTGCATCCCAATTCCGCATTCCGCATTCCGCATTCCGCATTCCGCATTCCGCATTCC
>JAGACY010000214.1 GCA_017613855.1 Pseudomonadota bacterium | reverse complement strand
GTACAGCACAATTGTCCTCATTTAAAGGCTTGGATTTGTATCTGGCCCGATTCCTTTTAGAACTCATGATATCCTGACAAATGGCTGAAATGATACCAAATCATAAATGGCGATAGGAGATGGTGCGCGCGAATCCGAGGGGGTAGCGGCGTATGCGCGCAGATCGGTAGAGACGTTCGGGCGAACGTCTCTTAACCGATCGAGCACATAGACGCGTAGGGGGATACTTCCCCCACAAGCAGCGAAACGTCTCTACTTCCCCTTCCACAAAATACAAAATGGAATATATATTTTTCATATATATTATTATTTATCCGATTATCGCGCGGTGGTAGACTTTCTTGCCCTTGCGGATTTTGACGCCGTTTTTGAGCGCGTCTTTGGAAACGGTGAAATCAATCGATTCTACCTTGACTTCATCGACGGTGATGCCGCCCTGCGCGATGAGTCGGCGGGCTTCACCGCGGCTGGGCGCGAGTTTGCACGAGACGAGCAGATCAATAATGCCGAGGCCCGCGTCGGGAACGTCGGACAGTTCTGTCGTCGGCATGTTCGAATCGTCGCCGCCGCCCGCAAACAGTGCCAGTGCCGCGTCGCGCGCCTTGTTCGCCTCGTCTTCGCCGTGCACGAGCTTGGTCAGGTCGTAGGCGAGCAGCGCTTTCTTTTCGTTGATGCGCTCGGGCGCCCAGTTTTCCATTTCGTCGATTTCGGCGAGTGGAATAAAGGTGAGCATACGTATACATTTCATGACGTCGGCGTCGTCGATGTTGCGCCAGTACTGATAGAACTCGAACGGCGTCGTTTTGGCCGGGTCTAGCCAGACCGCGCCTTTGGCCGTCTTGCCCATTTTTTTGCCCTCGCTGTTGAGCAGCAGCGTGATCGTCATCGCGAAGGAGTCGTCGCCGGTTTTGCGGCGAATCAGGTCGGTGCCGCCGAGCATGTTGCTCCATTGGTCGTCGCCGCCGAACTGCATGTTGCAGCCATAATGCTGGTGCAGATAATAGAAATCATACGACTGCATCACCATATAATTGAATTCGAGGAAGCTCAGGCCCTTTTCCATGCGCTGTTTGTAACATTCGGCGCGCAGCATCTGGTTGACCGAGAAACACGCGCCCACGTCGCGCAGCACGTCAATATAGTTGAGTTTGAGCAGCCAGTCGGCGTTGTTCACCATGATAGCCTTGTCGTCGCCGAATTCGATAAACCGCGACATCTGCTTTCTAAAACAGTCGCAGTTGTGCTGAATCGTTTCGGGCGTCATCATCGAGCGCATGTCGGTTCGGCCCGACGGGTCGCCGATATAAGCGGTGCCGCCGCCAATCAGCACGATCGGCTTGTTGCCCGCCATCTGCAGCCGCTTCATCAGGCACAGCGCCATAAAATGCCCCACATGCAGCGAGTCCGCCGTCGGGTCAAAACCAATATAAAAACGTGCGCCACCGTTGTTAATCAACGCCTTAATCGGCTCTTCGTCCGTCACCTGGGCAATCAGCCCGCGCGCTTGCAATTCCTCAAAAATCTTCACCAGTCTGTCTCCAAAGATATGATATCGCCCCGTTTTGGGGGATGCGTCAAAATGGCCGCAAAACGACCGCGACGCTTATACCACAATGCGGCCCCAAACTCTATCGATTAAATCATTGTGGCTGCCGCTATGTTACTATTCAGCCGGGGCTCTGCCCCGAACCCCGCCAAAGGGCTAAGCCCTTTGGAATCCATAATGTTTTAATCAATCTACCACAACTAACATTGTGCCTATGGCCTAAAAAGACGAAATGGGGCCCCTTCCCCATTCCGCCATATACTTACCGGAATGCACCTCCTGCATTGATTGCCATGGTTGACTTAGTAGTTACGCCGCTATGGCCTGCGGCCATACGCGTCCGCATCGTGCCTATTTCGCTGCGCGAAATACGGCCCGATAAAACATTGTGACCGGGAATTCGGTGACGCACAGAAACAGCTGGAATCATGATATCTTTCGATACCACCGAAAGATATTGTTTGGTACTACCGAATGATATCTTTCGATAGCCCAAAAGATCGGTGGAAAAAGTGTGCTGATTGACAAAAAGATCGGTGGAAAAAGTGTGCTGATTGCCAAAAAGATCGGTGTAAAAAGTGTGCTGATTGGCAAAAAGATCGGTGGAAAAAGTGTGCTGATTGCCAAAAAGATCGGTGGAAAAAGTGTGAGAATTTGGTAGAACTTCGGTGTGAAATATGGTATTGATTTGTTCAATCCGCAATATTCATGCGGCCTAATTCGTTTTTAGAGAGGGATTCGTGGAACGAGCCATTTTTAAGACTTTGGACAATTGGAAATTATCTGCCAATCGTAAACCGCTGATTCTGAACGGCGCACGACAAGTTGGAAAGACATGGACACTGAAGGAATTTGGTGTGCGCGCTTACCGCGACTTGGTTTACGTCAATTGCGACAACAATCCTGCGCTTAATGATGTATTCTGGGATTACGACACAACACGATTACTCAGAGCGTTTTCGGCTTTATCCAACAAACGCATTGAACCAGGCAAGACTCTGATCGTATTGGATGAAATCCAGGAGAACCCAAAAGCTCTGACATCACTGAAATATTTTTGTGAAAATGCTCCGGATTATCACATCGCAGCTGCAGGCAGCTTGTTGGGCGTTGAAATGCATCAGGGGTCTGGATTTCCTGTAGGTAAAGTCGATGAACTCTATCTCTATCCCATGACGTTCCGGGAGTTTTTAAAAGCCGTCAACGAAACGGTATTGCTCGATATACTGTCAAATCGCCAGTGGGACGTATTAAAATCGGTTCGCAGCAAATGTATAGAATTGCTCAGACAATACTATTATACTGGTGGTATGCCGGAAGTAGTTAAATGCTATGTTCAAACGCACGATCTTATCGAAGTTCGCAAAATACAGAACAGAATACTCAGTCAATACAGAATGGATTTTGGGAAGCATATCCCGACAGGTATGATTCCCAAAGTTGGTATGGTGTGGGATGCCATTCCCTCTCAATTGAGCCGGGAAAATAAAAAATTTATTTACAGCACAATAAAAAAAGGTGCCAGAGCCAAAGATTATGAAGATGCCATCCAGTGGCTCATCAATGCCAGACTCGTTTATAAAGTCAACCGCGTGAACAAAATTTTACAGCCACTCAAGTTTTATGAAGATATAACGTCATTCAAGCTGTTCGTGAATGATCTTGGGTTGCTTGGGGCAATGGCTGACGTACCGGCAAAATCCATCCTGCTCGGTACAAATGTATTTACAGAATACAAGGGCGCTTTCACAGAACAGTATGTTGCACAACAGCTTATCGCATCAGGAAACAAGCCATTCTATTATACAAATGAAAAATCGACTGTGGAAATAGATTTTATAATTCAAACAGATACGATACACCCCATCGAAGTCAAAGCAGAAGAAAATCTTCGATCCAAAAGCCTGAAAACGATTGTCGATAATCACGATGGTTTGACTGGATGGCGTTTTTCTATGGCAGACTATCGGGAACAGGAATGGTTAGTCAATGTGCCGTTGTACGCAATCGAGGATTGGGTGGAGGAATGTGAATGATTGTTCCATTAATGGGAGGCAAATCCTAACGTCGATAGTCGGCTGCGTAGCAACCTTAACATCAACAAAATAGCGCTTGAAATTGATTCGAAATTGTTTTACTCAATGGACTGAGTAAAATTACTCAGTGGACTGAGTAATTTGTTGCGGCGTGTTGAAAGGATGATAAATCTTTAATTTGACGAACAATTTGGCAGGCTATGTACAAGCGATCAAGCTATCAGACACTCATTTCGAGACTGCGGGAGCCCAGACACTTCATTCAGGTATTAATGGGACCGCGACAGGTGGGAAAAACGACGTTGATCAAGCAAGTGCTTGAAGAAAT
>JAGACY010000003.1 GCA_017613855.1 Pseudomonadota bacterium | reverse complement strand
GCACAGAAAACGTATTATCTGGCTACCGTCGAAAATGATCAGCCCCGCGTGCGGCCCTTTGGTACCGTCGAGATTTTCGAAGGCAATCTGTATATCCAAACCGGCCGCAAAAAGAATGTCTCTCACCAGATAGAAGAAAACGGCAAAATCGAACTATGCACATTCGATGGTGAAAAATGGCTCCGCCTGGCCGCAACAGCCGTTGCCGATGACCGAATCGAAGCCCAGACGCACATGCTCGATGCCTATCCCAACCTTAAAAATATGTATCAAGCCGGCGACGGCAATACCGTCGTTTACAAACTCGTCAATGTCACAGCGACGTTCTATTCCTTCGGAGGAGAACCGCGCGTCATTAAATTCTAGCGTACCCCAATTGCAAACCAAATGCACAAGCCAAAGGAAAGACAGTCACTATTCTCAGTTAATCACCGGCCACACCAAAAATAAAATGACAGAGTACCACATGTAGGTGTAAAAGTTCTCTGCCTGTCGAATGGCGGCAGCGCACCTGCATGAGTCATTTGTTTATGTTAAAAATAAGAAATTTCAAAGAAATCCCTTACGAAGAGCTCGAAACGCTCAATCTCGAAGCCAAGGCCGATGTCCAGAATCACGTGGCCGACGATGTTTTGCGCGAAAAATATCTGCGCTATCTGCACGACGAAAAGCAGCTCAAAGCCGTGACTGTGTGTTTTTCGGATCTCGAAGGCCGATTCCACATGCTCGATTACGACAAAAAATACCTCGAGCAGTCATACGACGGACTCACATTCGATGGTTCGTCCATTCACGGTTTTTCAGCTCAGCGCGAATCCGATTTGTGCCTCGAAATCGACTGGGGGTCGTTCCGCTGGCTGCCAAGTGACATCTTTGGCCCCGGCAAAGTCATGGTTTTCGGGCTAATCCGCGATGTGAACAATCAGCCTTACTCGGGTGACATCCGAGGACTGCTCAAGCGCTATAGCACCGAATTGTTCCAAACCGGTTACGAATCCAAAATCGCCTTTGAAGTCGAAGGATTCCTGTTCAAAGGCATCGATGCCGAGCAGAATTTCCAGGCCGATCATGGGTTTGATTACGTTTCGGACGGCGGGTATTTCCATACGCTGCCCAATACCCCACTCAAACTCTTTATCGATCACTTTGCCGAAGCCCAGCGCGCATTGGGATTCGAAAACGAAAAAGACCATCCCGAGGTCGCACCATCGCAATTTGAGCTCAATTTCCGCTGTGCCGAAGCACTCACCGCCTGCGACGAAGTCCAGATCTACAAGCTGCTCGCACGCCAGATCGCCAGTATCAACGGCATGACCGCATCATTCCTGCCCAAACCCATGATGAAAGTGAATGGATCGGGCATGCACGCCAACATGTCGATTTCGCACAACGGCAAAAATCTCATGTACAACCAGGATGGAGCCGGACATCTCTCCGAATTTGGCTGGAAATGTGTCGATAAAATTCTCCATCATGCGCGCGATTTCTGCCTGATTGCCAACAGCTCGGTCAACAGTTACCGTCGTCTCGACCCCAATTTCGAAGCGCCCAACGCGATTCGCGTCTCGACCAACGACCGCACTGCCATCATCCGCCTGCCCAAAGGCAACGAGAAAACATCGCGCTTTGAACTGCGCAGCGTCGGCCCCGATGCCAATCCTTACCTGCTCACCTATACGCTGCTGCACCTCGCACTCGACGATTACCCGGCCATCAATGCCGCAGATCGAAACAGCGAAGCCCGCAAGCTCCCGAGCAATATCTATGATGCCATCGCCGATTTCGAGAAATCCGATGCCATGAAACAAATCCTCGGTGCCGAAAATCATGCCAAATTCGTTCACCTCAAAAATATGGTTGCCAACCGTTCACCCAAAGACCTCGGCAACCGCATCAAACGCGGCGAAATTGTGTTCCATCACGAGGTCACAAACCAATCTCTGTGGACGGATTTTTAATTCCAAATGTTCCGCGGCGGACTGCAATCGTGCACCGCTGCGGTTCGACACTTGACTCCATTCTATTATCCGTTAGATAGTGTAAATAATGGAACAAGGTGAACCAAATGGTCAACACCGGTGTATTCCATTGCCATTTCATAATGTAAGGAGAATAGGTAAAACTATGAAGCGTTCGTTGTTTTTCGTTTTGTTGTCAGGTCTTGTCATTTCCGGATGTGGTGATGATAACAACAAAGAACCGAGCACTCCGACACCCCAGAAAGAATGCGAATCCGGCACAACAGGCTGCGAAGGTTCGACACTGCTCACATGCGGGATGGACGGACAGTATGTTAAAACACCGTGCAACGAAGGTCAGCTTTGTGCCAAAGACGGCGATATCCATCGCTGCATGTCGCAGGCGGAGTACGATGCACTGAATAATCCCGTTACTGCACACGATTGCGAAACGGATCAATCCAAATGCGTCGATAATGTGCGTTATACCTGCGATGCAGATTTTCACTGGCTGCAAGCCGAGAATTGTGCAGACAGCGGAAAGAGCTGCAAACAGGATGGCAACACGGCTTCCTGCATTAAAAATGCCTGCGAATCCGGAGCTAAACAATGCAATGGGGAAATACTTGAGGTCTGTGAAGAAGTCGATGGCGCACTTCAGTTCATTTCTAAACCCTGCGAAGTGGCCGGTTACATCTGTGTGACTGACAATGGAGAGGCCAAGTGTGCCCCCAAAGCACAGGATCCCAAATGTACCGACAACGAAATCGACTGCGATGAAAACGGAAACAAATTGACCTGCACCTCAGGCAAGTGGACAACCTCCAAGTGCCCGAATAATCAAAAGTGTGTCAAACACGGAAACCCCGAAATCGCCGAATGTGTCGATGCTCAGTGTGCCGAAAATCCGGACAGCTGCGGCGAACCCCCGGAACAGAAAACCGGCAATGCATCGGTCAACATCTCCATTAAAAATAATAGTTCAACATCAATCACCATTGCTCCGCGTTTCCGCTTCGTATTAAGTACCGAAGGCACGAGCTCTGAATATTCATACAACCGAACAGAACCGGCTGTATTTGACAAAGGAGACTCCATCACCATCGACAGTGGAGCCGTCAAATCCTATAAGAATGTTGAAATTCCAGGCGACAGTAAACAATACATAGGTCAGCATTTTGCCCGCGAAACAGAACTGAACGGTTATGCAAACAATGTTCTGCTCTACGATACAAAGGGAGTATCTGAAACGTTTGTCCCCGAAATGATAGATCCTGCCACGATATTCAAAGACGGCGCGACCTATGAAATCGTGTACAGTTACGATAATCCGCAGCCGCCATCGTCCAATGAAGATATCATCATTAATCTGACCCTTAAGAATGAAAGTGCATCTGCCGTCGTCCTCAACGGCGAAGTCGTCTTTGTGCTTGCCAATCCTGACAAGGACGGCAATTATCATGGATGGGAAGGCGTCTATAACAGAACACAGCATTTCAACTTCAGCCAATCGCAGGTAACACTGAACGCCGGAAAATCGCAGACATTTAATAATGTACAGACACCTGGATTGGGCGGCAGAAACCCACTTCCTCCTGATCTGCTCTCAGTGGCCGGACGAAAATCCAATGTATTGCTGTATGACATCAAAGGAGTATCAGAAACATACGTTACTGAGAATTTGGATCCTAACATTATTTTCGTCAACAACGGCAGCTATACAATCATTATCCCATAGATGGGACGCGGCTATCTCGCTAAGCGACGTGCAGCAGCACGTCACTTAGGCTCGATACGCCTTGCACGGTGCGCTATCTGCGATACGCGCACCGATTTTTTTTCGGCCGATTCACACCACGGTAGCACTTACATTTCTGCTAAAAGCCCGCACCTGAGGTTATTTGTTTATGCCAACCATTCCCTATCAAATTGTTCGCATGGCCAAAGGCGGTCAGGGTGTTTCGTACTACAATGAAAAAATATTCTTCGTAGACGGTGCTTTGCCCGATGAATCAGGCAAGGCAGAGGTCATCTTCGAAAAAAGCAGATTCGGCAGGTGCCGCGCCATTTCCTGCGATCATGCGTCACCCTTGCGAGTGCAGCAGGACAACTGTCCCAATGCGCACGCATGCGACAGCTGCGGATTTCGCCATGTTAAGCCGGAGTTTGCTTTTAAACTCAAAAGCGAAGCACTCAGCAGCGAAATCTTTAAGATCGCCCACATCGATCCCATCGAACCAACCTATTATACGGTTGCTGCCCCAAATGGATCGCTCGACGGCATGAGACAGCGTGTCCGACTGCATTTGACACATGGCAAAATTGGCTATTTTGCACGAGATTCTCACACCATCGTGCCCGCCGATGCATGCACAGTCGTCGCACCTGCCTTACAAAATATCATCCGTTTCCTCAATACAATAGAACCATGGGATTCTGGATTTTGCTGTGATTTGCAAATCGATCTCGACGATCTGGATCGGCCTTTCATACATATCAAACCCGCAGAATTCGCAGCCCGCAGGCATGGCAAATATCATTTAACAAAGCCCTCTGCATGGCTGCACCAAATCATAAAATCCAATCTCTTTGCCGGTATTCGTTTTGACAATGAACACATTGCCGGCGAAGAGATGATCCGCGATACCGTTGGCATTCCGGGGCAGCCAGACATTTGCTACTGGCGCCGTATCGGCGATTTTGCACAGGCCACCCGACAAGGGAATGCACTGCTGCACCAAATTGTTGCCGATTTCCTTACACAGACAAAGCCCCATACCATTGCCGATCTATTCTCCGGGTCAGGCAACCTGACATTCAGAGCCGCCCAGTTTGTTCCGGTCGTACATGCATTCGAATTTTTCTGCGATCCCAAAGCTTTCGAAAGCGGTGTCGCCTATAACCAAAATAACTGGACCAACGATACCCATGTCGAATTGCATCTGTGCGATCTCACAAAGGGATTGCCCAAAATTGCTGCAAATTGCGATGCTGTGATTTGCGATCCTGCGCGCGAAGGCTTGTCCGAAAAAATGTGCCATGATCTCAAATCATCCAAAATTCAGCATATACTCTACATTTCCTGCGAAGCAACCAATCTGGCCCGCGATCTTGCTCGCCTCAAAGATTCATTCACTATCCGATCCCTTGGCTTTGTCGATATGTTCCCACAAACTCCGCACGTCGAGACGGTTGTCATTCTTTCAAGATAAGTTAAACCTATATAATCAAGAATAGACAAGGCGATATGAACTATAAAATTATAGATAAAGAAACCTATTACCGAAAAGGCGTATTTCGTCACTTTTCCGAAGATTGCAAATGCTCTACTTCAATGACTGCAAGAATCGATGTCACCGATCTTGTGTCATATTCCAAACAGAAGAACACGAAATTCTATATCAATTTTCTGTATATTCTCTCGAAGGTATTGAACTCACGTGAAGATTACAGAATGGGCTATCTTTGGCAAACAAACGAATTGATCTGTTATGATGTCATTCATCCCACACAATATATTTTTCACGATGATACCGAAACCTGCACGCCAGTCTATACCGAGTACCATGAAGACTATGAAACCTTTTATACCCATGCCAGCGCAGATATAGAACGTGCAAAGCAAACAAGAGAATACGGCCTCGATATGGCAAACCATCCGAATTGGTTTGATGCCTCTTACATTCCATGGCTTTCGTATGATTCGATGAACATTGAACTTCCGGATGGACACTTGTTTTTTGCGCCCATCATCAACTGGGGAAAATACCGGGAAGAGAATGGCAGACTGCTCATGCCAGTGAGTGTTCGCCTTAACCACGCAATTGCGGATGGCTATCTGGTCGCAAATGTGTTCCGTTTACTGCAGAAGGAAATCGAATCATTCATCGGAAAATGACAACTTCACAGAATTGAATGTATCCTTAAAAACATACTTACACCCTGAAATAAAGAAGGATATTCAAATGGAAAACGCAGATCCCCAAATTATCGACTTGCTGCTCGAAGCTCACATTGGTTTGGATCGTCAGGGACCGGGAAGTTCAGAAGTCATTAATCAGGCACTCGGATTTCTAGGATCGCCGGATCAATTCGGAGAGATTGCAGATTTGGGTTGCGGAACGGGCGGACAAACGATGATTTTGGCGGAACATCTCCCCGGAAAGATTACCGGTCTGGATATGTTTCCCTCAATGATAGGTGTATTTAACAGCAATGCTAAGAAAAAGAACCTGGAAAACCGGGTGAAAGGCATTGTCGGCAACATGGAAAACCTGCCGTTCCAACAGAATTCATTAGATTTGATCTGGTCGGAAGGTGCAATCGACAACATTGGTTTTCGGGAGGGGCTAAGCCATTGGCGTAATTTTCTCAAACCGAGCGGTTTTCTTGCAGTATCATGCCCATCCTGGCTCACCAAAGAACATCCGGCAGAAGTTGAACAGTTCTGGTCGGATGCAGGAAGTCATTTGGATCCTATCGAAAAGAATATCGGCATCATGCTAGACTGTGGCTATGCGTTCATTGCTGCGTTTGTATTGCCCGAAAACTGCTGGACAGACAATTATTTTTATCCTCGCGAAAAAGCAATACAAACTCTGTTGAGAAAGTACAATCACAGTGAAACGATGAAAGTGTACGCCGAAATCAATCGACGGGAAGTCGATCTATACATGAAATACAAACAGCATTACGGCTATGTATTTTATATTGGCAAAGCAATATAAGCAGTAAATACATTGACGAATCGTTTTCGCAGGGAGAAGGAGCTGTGGCCGCAGAAGTCAAACCGGAAGACACGACGAGAGCCCGGGCGTATAAACTTTGGATGAAAGCACCGAACCCAATGGTGACTTTTTTCAAAACATTTAATGTAACGAATCTGGTCAAAGTCAGCAAAAGGAAACAACTAAAATTTAACATGCTGCTTGATTACTGCATTGGGAAGGCAGCTGCTTCGATAAAAGAATTCTATATTCTTCCGGTAGGAGACAAACTGATCCGATATGATACCATTGCGGTAAATACCATTGTAAAAAACAAAACCGGAGAAGTCAGTTCCTGTGATATTCTTTTTTCTGAAGAGCTGGAAACCTTCAATCGCGATTATCTGAAATTTACGGCACAAACTGCGGATAGCTGTACAGATCGGGATTTGTCAGCAGATAGCATGGTCATAGGCACATCAGCCATTATCGATACAGAGCTTGACGGCGCTGTCAGCATATACAGCGGCATATTCAATAATCCCTTTCTCATCTGGGGCAGATATCATTGGAAGATTTTCAGGTATTACCTCCCCATCTCTTTCCAATTTCATCATACACAAATGGATGGAGCACATGCAGGGAGATTTCTTGAAAATCTCCAAAAAGAAATTAACAAACTAAAAGCATAAACATCAATTACAAAGACAACATTCACTTCATTCAACAGAATTCAAGCCATCAGTTCACAAATATCACCAAAACTAATGATTTGAATCATTGGGAATCTTTGCAGCCAGTTGTCCAAAGAAATCGCGCCACGTCAATGTCTTCCCGCAATAGGATTTGATGCGTTTGCGCGTGCTGTATTGTTTTAAATCATTCAGAGCAGAATAATTCTTTGGATCGATGGGTTGTTTGGACTGTTTTTGCAAAAGTACAAGAATGCATTTAAAATCTCTGATATCTTCGACAAGTGAATAGATGGGATCGCTCGTTTCATCATTTTTAAAGATGAAGACGTGATTTACCGGATGAAAGCGATCCCATTCGGTAATGCGAAGAATATTATTAGTGTTCAATTCTTTCAGGCATGAGTTGCATATATGCTGTACCTGAACATCCCAGCCCATTTGGCGGATCTCATCGACGATTCTGTCGATTTCATCGATTTGGCGAATTCGTATTTCAGTATCTTCGGTATTTGAGGAGCATTTTTGGCAAGCATACCCGATGTATTGTGATGGTTCTCCTGAATTAGGATTGCGCATCGAAGCGATTCTATTTCGAATGTGTTCTGAAACCGATCTGACTATGGAATTATGTATTATTGACATAAGATATAACCTTTGCAGACATTCATACATTTTGCGAGCCGTATGGGCTGAATAGCCCATAGGCGAGCGGTCGTGCGTATGAAATAGCACGACCGGATAAAAAATAACGCATTTTGAGAAAAGTGCAAGCAGAAGTCATTATAACAAGTAAATTCGAGGCAATTTACCACAGAAAAAGTTCAAAATACCATTTGATCATTTGTGAATAATTGTTAAGAATAGGTACATGGATGCGTGACAGGCACGCACCTTTAACAAATGCGGAAACAACCATGAAACCAAAGAAGCCCGGTTTTTTGTCATCTGTACTGGATTCACTCATTAGCACGGTCGAATCGTCTGTGCGTGAAGCGCTGGAACAGACGACCGAGGGTGAGCATCCGGAAACGAAGGAAACATCACAAAAGCCATCCGCCATGACTTCGATCATAAAAAACCTCGTCGAAGCGCTGCAAAAGAATGGCAACATTGAAGTACATTATGAAGTCAAATCGGTCAAACCGCACCTTGATGTAACTTCGGAACAGCCCAAATTAGCAACCGATGTACACGATGTCATTGACGCAGAGCCGGTAAAAACAAACCTGAATGATTCTACAGAACAAGAACCAAAGGTAGTGAAATCCGCATCAAAGCTCGATTCAACCGGATTCAGGCTGGATGGAACGGTTTGCATTGAATATACCGGAAATGAGAATATCGTAGTTGTTCCGGAAGGCATAACAGTCATTGGAACATCTGCATTTAAAAACCGAAAAAATATAGAAGAAATCATACTTCCTGAAACATTGCGTTCCATCTCAGTATCTGCATTTAAGGGATGCAAAAACCTCACGACAATTATCATTCCATGGAATGTCACGGAGATTGGGAACGAAGCGTTTGCCGGATGTAAATCCCTAAAATCGATCGAATTACCTGAAAGCTTATTATCATT
>JAGACY010000213.1 GCA_017613855.1 Pseudomonadota bacterium | reverse complement strand
GAAGAGGAAGTTTCCGGCGTGTTCAGCGGCAGTTTCCGCAGCCCATGTGGGGACGTACGGTTCCTTGCGGTCGAGTGGGAGTTTTCCGGTAATGCGGAAGAACTTGAGGCCGGTGTTGCGGCGGACGCCATCTTCGTGGAGGTAGGGGCGAACTTCGGCATAGGGGAGATCGAAGCCGCAGTCGCGGTAGAATTCGCGGTAATTGGGGTGACCGGGATAACCGATTTCGGCGCTCCAGACCTGGCGCGAGCTTTCGAGATCGCGGGCGAATGCGGCGACACCGCTGGGGGTCACGACTGGGCGGAATGTGCCGTAGCGTGCGGGCGGATTGGACTGCGTGAGGCCGTGCGATTCGAGAATGAAGAAGGATATACCGTTTTCGGCGAGTAATGCATCGATGCCGGGCACGAAAGCACATTCGGGAAGCCAGATTCCGCGAGGGGCGCGGCCGAAGTGCTTTTTATAATTGGTGACGGCGATGGAAATCTGGGCACGGCGTGCTTCGTCGGTTGCCATGAGGGGCAGGAAGCCGTGGGTGCAGCCGCAGGTAATGATTTCGAGGGAACCCTGATCCTGGAAGCCTTTGAAAACGGGCAGGAGTTGGCGATGCCATTCCTCATTGAAGAGGCGCTTGGTTTCGGCGAGTTCGTAAGCTGCCGAATAGGCGGCATCGTGGAAGGGGGTGCCGGTCTTGGCGATTTTCTGTTTCTCAGCAAGCTCGGAGATTTTGTCGAGGTGCTTGGCGTAGCGTTCCTGCAGAAGGGGATCGGCGAGCATTTCGCAGAGGGGCGGTGTGAGGCTCATGGTGAGACGGAAATAAATGCCGTCATCGGTGAGTCTGCGCATCATGCGAAGCAGGGGAATATAGGTCTCGGTCATTGCCTCGAAAAGCCAGTCTTCTTCGAGAAAATCGGGATATTCGGGGTGACGGATAAAAGGAAGATGGGCATGCAGGACGATGCTGAGATAGCCTTGTAAACTCATAAAAGTCATCCTTATTTATATGGCGCCAATGGAGAGGCGCATCATTTATAAAAAAAGCAGGAACTAGCGGCGGCCGTTGTGCGAGCTGCCAATGAAGGAATCGGACGAACCTGGGCGAACGAGTTTGTCGGAGGAGCCGGGGGCACCGGGCGCACCTGGATTGAGCAGGCCGAATCTCGAGGAAGTGGGATCCCAGATTCTCTGGCCTTCGACGGCGCGATCGAAGCCACCGCCGGTGAGTGCGGGAGCGTCCATGGCCTGATAGGCTTCGGCAAACTGCGGAGCGCGGCCGGGGGCCGGGGCTTCGAAGATGACTTTGTGGTTCTGAACATCGATCCAGCGTTCATCGAACGCGGGTCGCGGCTGTGCAATACCGAGTTGTTCTGCGATTCGAATTTTGGATTCGAGTTTTACTTCGCTTGTTCCGGATGACGTAATGAGTGAAAGGGTGACGCGAGCAACGCGGGCAGTGGGGATGCGGAAATAACCGCGGCCATTGCGGCGTGCAGGTGTTGTAAAGGACTGGAGAATATTGCCGGAATGATCGTAGGCTGTGAGGAGCCAGCCGTTGGCGCTTTCGAATTTGGCGTTCCAGTAGACGAAGAGTGTACCGGGATCGCGCACGAGGGCATAGAGGCAAGTGCCGGGCACATATTCGGGCAGAATGGCACCGTGGTCGATGAAGATCGAATCGGGTTCGACGGGGACGGGCTCTTCGACTTTTTTCTCGTCGGCTTTGTCTGCGTCTTTTTCATCGGCTTTTTTGGTCTCTTTGTCGTCGGCTTCGTCGGCTTTTTTGGCTTCTAAGGCCTCGTCGTCTGCATCATCAGCGGCTTTGGCAGCTTTGGCATTGGCAGTTTTTTTAGATGCAGCTTTGTCTGCTTTGGCAGGGGCATCGGCTTTTGCCGCTGGTTTTTCGGCAGCTTTTTTGGTTTCAGCTTTTGCAGTGGTTTTGGCTGCAGGCTTGGCTTTTGGAGCTGCTTTTTTTGTTTCTTCTGCGGGTTTGCTGGATTTCTCGACAGCATCGGAGGCATCGAGAATGGCGTCAATGAGCTCATTCTTTTTGAGTGTGCTGATTCGTTTGACGCCAAGACGCTCAGCTTCTGCGCGCAGATCCTTGACAGTCATTGCCGTGAGTTTTGCTTTATCCACGTTATGTCTCCTTATCGGAATTATTCATCAGGTACACAGAGCAAATCTGGCATCTCTGTGAGGGTTGGGGAATTATATTATAATGATGATAAAAAGCCCGCAACCTCATATTTTCGAATTCCCACATCCATAGAATTGTCTGTGGGAATACATGTAGGTGTGTAACATACAACCGAGTGAAAGTCCAATAAATAGTGTGAATGAAATCATTTGTGCGTTGTTGAAATCGTTTTTTGTGGAGGTCTTGGGAGCAAAAAAAACGTTCGATTGGAAAGTATATGGATTGAACTCATTTTGGATGTTGAGTATAGTAGAAATAGCGCTCTGCATATGCTTGTAGAGTGATGTAGGTTAAGGTCGCATATGAATTATCAGCCGGGTGATATCCTAGGTGGAAAATATCAGATATTGAGCGTCATAGGCGGCGGTTCGATGGGCATGGTTTATAAAGCCGAGCACATGAGTATCCGCAAGCCCGTGGCAATCAAGATTATGCAGGGCGATTATGCCCAGTCGGAAGAATATCGCGAGCGTTTTATGCGCGAGGCGCGATCGGCTGCATCGCTTGAGCATTTCAATATTTGTTCGGTCATGGATTTTGACATGACGGAACATGGAGATGCTTATATTGTGATGGAGCTTCTTTCGGGAGAGACGCTTGCGGAGCGGATTACACGCCTGGGTGTTTTGGAACCGCTTTCCGCCTGTCTGATTATGCGTCAGCTGATGAGTGCTTTGGGGTGTGCACACGCCAAGGGGATCGTTCACCGCGACATTAAACCGGATAATGTTTTTCTGATACAGCATGAAGATCGCGATGATTTTGTCAAGCTGATCGATTTTGGTGTTGCCCATATTGAGCATCCCGAAAGTGCAAATATCAAGCCATTGACCCAGATTGGTCAGGTTTATGGTACGCCTGAGTATCTTGCGCCTGAGCAGGCCCAGGGTGAAGTGGTCGATTATCGTGCCGACCTTTATTCTGCAGGGACGATTTTCTATGAAATGCTGGTCGGTGTGACACCTTTTCTGGGCGAGAATTACCTGGAGCTTCTCGTCAAGCAGGTACAGGAGCCGCCGCCGCACCTTCCCGATTCGATTCCGCAATCGGAGCATCTGGATGCGATTATTCAGTGTTTGCTCCAGAAAAATCCGGATGACAGATTTCAGGCTGCACAAGAGGTTACGCCGCTTCTCGACGAAGCCATTATGTTGCTTTCGGTCGATAATCCTGGGATTTCGATTTCCAGTCTTTCGTCTTATTCCGGCTCACTGGTAGTCAGTCTGCAAAAAATGTCCATGCAGTCTTCGAATTCCAACGAAGCTGCCGAGCCCATCAGTGCGGAAGTTGCTTCGGTGCTTCCGAAGACGAGAAGACAAAAACAAATCTTCATTCTGATTGTTTCGCTGTCAGCCCTGGCAATGGTGGTTGTTTTCCAGCTCGGATTGGGGATTTATAATCAGACAAAACAATTGGCCCAGCCTGAGCCCAAAGAGCTCGATCATATTCAGATTGCAATTGAAAAACTGAGCCAGGAGGGGAAAGTCGTCAGAATTGAGGATGAGGTCAGACAACCTGAGCCTTACAACATTACAGAAAAAGAATTTCGCGTTGGGGCGGATGCTGTCCTTTCTTCTGAACCAGAATTGGTTCCGGCGACTGAGGCGTATCTGAGCAAAAAATACAGTGTTTCCTTTTCTGCCTTAAATAATGTTAAGGAAAAATATTGGAATCATCCCAATTTTGTAAGGCTTTATCTGCTCAATTGCTATGAACTGAAAAGAGCCAATGCCAGAAACGAAAAAGACAGAGCAGAATTTGAAATGCTCACCATCGAAACACTGGCCCATCTTTTTGCCATTGAACCGCATGCCGCTTTAAACCCTGCTGTCATCACGATTGGAAAGGAGCTCTTTTCGTCAAAAGCCAAAGATAAAGCGACAATTGGCGATGTTTTGGTTGAACAGCAAGGGGAGTATACCAGAACAGCCCTGGCCTGGTTGATTATCAAGACGCCGTACGAAGGTCATAATTACCAGTGGTTCAAAAATATGATGGAAACGTTTGACCAGCTTAAGGTCAGTCTTCCGCAGTCCAATAAAGAAAAACGGCCGGATTCGGGAAACGGCGATCCTTCACAGGCAGATAATGATGAAAAACAAGGCGATGATGCGGATGTCGAGAATCCTTCTTCCGAAACACCGGAATGGCTCGTGAAGGCTGTAGAATGTTGGAAGATCAGGCGCGATGAATGTAAGCTGCTGCATGCTGCCTTGCAGAATATGGCCAAAATGGATGAGTTCAAGGAAGACGTTTATCCGCATGTCATTCTTCCGATGCAGACACAGGTCTTTAAAGAGAGAAAATGTAAAAAAGGCAGTGTCAGCTGTGAAGATTGCAATTCCTTGCGCCACTGGATTGACGAACGTGTCCGCACCTATAAGGCACATGTTGAAAATGGTATGTACGCGAATTGATAGGATTCGCTCCAGGCCGGTTTCTGTTGTGTTTCTCTGCTTTGCCTGACGGCATGCGCTGAGCTGTGGCTATTGGTCTGCGACCAATACGCCTTTTGTTCGCACCTATGCTGTGCATACGGTGCGAATGTTTTTTGTGGGGTCGGCTGTCCCCAGATGTGGCGTTTTGTCGCAGAAGCCCGATTCAATTCCAATGATTCATCCGGATGTTGCACTTCGTTGCCCATGGCGATTGACTGCGAATGATACGCCCCCCCGGGGTATCTATATAAAAATCATTCAATTTCATGGACGGGATTCATTTTTGCATGTACAATTATATTTGGGTTTGTGTGGAGTTATGAAACCTAACATGAAAGGGAGTCGATATGTCAAACGTCAAATTTTTCCCAATCCTTGCAGATTTATCGGTTGCCGGAAAGCAGCATAAACTTCCGCCTGAAGATAGCTGGAAGGCACCGCAAAATGGCGGTGCGGAAGCTACGGGCAATTATGTCAATGGCGTAAGTATGACAAATTGGGGAATGGGGGTTGAAAGCGCGGATGGCGTCATGTCCTATTTTGCGACCCAGGATCCCCAGAAATATCATTTGGATACAGCCAATACCATGACCGATTATTATCAGGATTTTGTCAAGACAATGCTGAGTGCGGTCGAATATGCTTTCAATCTTTGGAAACCAACATTCGGCTTCCAGAATCTGAAAATTAATGGTCCCATTGCGGTTGGCAGTACCGGATGTCTCAAGAGCAGCCAGCAGTTTTTCACCCTGTTTAAATCATATCCAGGCTTCCCGGCTCCTTCTCCCAGCAGAAAATTCTATAATAAATGGCGCGATGCTGTGGGTAAGGGCGTTGAAAAATGTCTCAACAAATATTTCGATAATGTTACGGTGCCAGGGTTGCCGTGGTATCCGGCATTTGCTGCATTTCCCGGTCCGGTTGCGCCTCCCATGCCAAATGTGACATGGCCGCTCATTTCCTGTCCATCCAGTGGTTTGACGGACATTACGACGGCAGAGCCCAT
>JAGACY010000212.1 GCA_017613855.1 Pseudomonadota bacterium | reverse complement strand
GCCATCGGCGCCTCTCGAACGCCGTCCCCCGACGCGGGGATTGTCAAGGGTGTCGTGCGACACCCTTGACCGCCTGCCGCGTAGGCGCAAATGACTTTATTGAGAAAGCATATTCACACTTGTACAACACAGACAAAAAATATTTTCTATTTCTTTAGACTCTCGGGGAAAATATCCGCCATTGTTGCACGCGAGCTGGATTCATCTTCGACGGGATTATCCTCGGGGGCATCTTCGACTGATTCAAAGGGCTCGGCAATCAGGGACAGACCGATTCGGCGCCGTTTGACATCCAGACTGACGACGGTCACTTCGACTTTCTGCCCCACTTTAACGACAGATCCCACATTCTCCACGCGATTTTCGGATAGCTCGGAGATGTGTATAAGGCCTTCGACCTCGCCAATGGCCGCAAATGCTCCGAATTTTACAATGCGTTTGATCTCGGCTTCAAAGCGTTTTCCGACGGGATTCTGTGCAACAAAATTCTGATAGGGATCGCCTGCAAGCTGTTTGACACTGAGGGATGCGCGCTCTTTGGCAACATCGACATTCAGCATGACACATTCGATTTCATCGTCGACTGCATAATGATTGGCAAAATCATCTTCAAATTTAGGCAAATCGTTTTTATGAATCAGGCCGCGCAAATCGTGTCCGAGATCGACAAAAATCCCAAAATCTGCCACCCCCACGATCTTAGTTTTCAGGCGTGCACCTGCAGGATATTCGTCCAAAACCCGCTGCCAGGGATTGCTTTCGACGCGGCGCAAACTTAGCTGCAGTCTGCGTTTTTCCGGGTCGATATTCAGAATTCTGACGCGAACTTCGTCGTTCACTTTGAGGATTTGCTGCGCTTGCCGCACGGCCGTGTCCCACGATAATTCTGAGTTATGAACGAGTCCTTCGACCTGATCGGCGATGCGGACAAAAACGCCGAAATTCGCAAATGTCGTGACTTTGCCGTCGACGATGTCACCCACGTGGAGCGTTTGTACGACGTCTGCCCAGTTGTCTTTGATCAGCTGTTTGTGGCCAAGGGCAATTCGGCCCGTTTCGACCGATAAAACAATTACTTTAATTTTGTCGCCAATCGCAAAGAGACAGGCAGGATCCTCCTTGCCCCATGTCAGATTGGATCGGTGGACGAGCCCTTCGACGCCATAGCCAATGTCGACAAAAACACCAAAATCGACGATTTGCCGGACTGTGCCGTCGTAAATCTGATCGGGTTTTAAATTGGCGAGAAAATCTTCCCGATTCTTGAGCAATTGCTCGGCGATGGCTGCGCGGTGGCTGACAATGAGTCTGCCATCTGCTCCCGAAAATTTAAGCACGCGAACTTCAAATTTCCGGCCGATATAATCATCAAGCTGGGGCAGCGGCGATTCTTCAATCTCACGGTATGGCATAAAAGCCATGAGTGATTCGACATCGCAAATGAGCCCTTTATCCTCGCTGGCGATGACGATTGCCTCAAGGTTTGTCTCTTTTTTGCGGGCTTCGTCGATACGGTTCCAAAGGCGCATCAAGGGAATTTTGGCAATCGATCCACTCCAGGTGCCGTTTTTGGCAATGCCTTCGATGAAAACTTCGATCTTATCACCGACTTTGATGTCCGATGCGCATTCATCGCGTGAAACAAAGGTGCGCTCAGTATTATCAAACCTGGCAATGACGCGGTTCTCGCTAATATCCTCTATTTGAGCCGTAACGATCTGACCAACCTGGTCGCGGATTTCTGAATGAGATGCTTGTTCACTCATGGTTTGTTTCCTTTTGGCCTGCCAAAACTGATCATCTCATGCCCAGGGCAGGCGAAAAGGCATGAAATGGGGTGATGGGGCGCTCAGTAGAAACGTTCCGTGGAACGTCTCTACTGGGGAATCATAATATTCTGTTTAAAACTATCTCTGACGTCGGAATGATACCGCCATCGGCAAAGATACCGGTGACGCGCGATCGACCGCAGAATCGTTCGATGTCATTCTGCATCATACCTCGGCTGCATTCAACCACGATAATTTTGGAGGCATTCTTTGTGACGCGTTCGAGTGATTTTTCGTCGAAAGGCCAAAGCGTTTTGGGCCTGAAAAGCGTCACCCGCAGGTTCTGTTGGCGTGCTTTTTCGACGGCATCCCTGGCAATGCGTGCACAGATCCCGTACGCGACGAGGACGATATCGGCATCCTCGATTTCATCGATTTCGCTTTCGGGCAGTTCATTCTGCATGGTTTCGTAGTCTGCAAAACGTAAGTCATTTTTTTCGTGCAGTTTTTGCGGAATGAGCTCGAGCGACGAAATGATATTGCCACGGGTATCTGCATTTCCGGTGACGGCATTTTTAAAGGGAATTTTAATTTCGGGAACATCGCATGCATCTTGCAAATCATCGGGAAGTGCAACGGTTTCCATCATTTGGCCGATAAAAGCATCGGCCAGAATGCATGCAGGCGTCCGGTATTTAAAAGTGGCTTCGAACGCGGCGATGGTCATCGAAAACATTTCGGCCACGCTGGCGGGTGCAAAGACGATGTTGTGATAATGCCCGTGGCCCCCGCCATGCACCGCCATATTGTAATCGCCCTGTTCGGGGCCGATATTGCCGAGTCCCGGGCCGGATCGCATGATATCGACGATGACCCCGGGAAGTCTTGCCGCCGCCATATAGGAAATGCCTTCCTGCATGAGGCTGAATCCCGGGCCCGAGGTGGCTGTCATGGCTGCGGTGCCGCCGGCACCCGCACCATACAGCATGTTGATGGCGGCTACTTCACTCTCGGCCTGCAAAGCCAGTGCACCGGCCATCGGGAAGTATTTCATGGCATCGTGGGCAATTTCGCTTGCCGGTGTAATCGGATAACCGAAAAAGGCTCGGCATCCGGCGTACAGCGCCCCACAGATAATGGCATCGTTGCCTTTGATAAATGCATGTTTCATGTTAATTCGGAATGCGGAATGCGGAATGCGGAATTGGGATGCAAAACAAAAGGTGAAGTCTGATTAATTAGCAATGCGCAATTCGCAATGCGCAATTGGGATGCAAAACCAAGGGGTGACTCTAAAGCTAAAAACATTCCATTCTTTAGGAATAACCTTGAGAATACTCTAATTGCT
>JAGACY010000211.1 GCA_017613855.1 Pseudomonadota bacterium | reverse complement strand
TTCAAAATTTCAATCTTGAAACGTTATTCAATGCTGTCACGAGTTCCAACACAAAATTTTATCAATATTATACCGTTAAATAAACAGGAACTGCATGATGAATCCCTACTTCTCTTTTGGACGCTTTTTCCAGCTTCTCCGACTCAATCTTTCGACACATATATTATCACTTGCATTGACATTCATTATATATTTCGGAATCGTATTCTGTATTAATATGCTCATTCAAAACTCACTCGCTAATGCAATAGCAGGAGGCGATATTAACGATGTGGTGATACCGCTCATTATTTTCGTAATATTCTTTGCCATTTTTATGATAGCAACCCCCATTCTTGCATCAGTCCTGGTATCCAAATGTGCCAATCAATATCATAAGAGAGAATCGGCTACCCAGCTTCTGCTGCTGCCTGCCTCCAAAATTGAACAATTCTCAGTCTTATATCTGCTCTATGTTATTCTGGTTCCCATCTTATTCTATCTGGGAACATGCTTCCTGGAGTACTATTATATCGATCACGCAATGACATCTATTGCTTCATTGCTGATTGCAGGAAAATCTTATACAGATACAAATACATTCTCCGAATTGGCCACCAATTTCTTTGATATTGTCACCAACCCAAAACTCTATCTGATTTTAATATCTTCCCAATCGATATTCTTTTTGGGAGCAATATTATTTAAAAGTTTTAATTTTATCAAAACAGTTTTTTGCATGTTCGGGTTGCTCATCGGCATTCTTATCACACAAGCTTATCTGCCCGATTTAGCCTTTTTCTCGACAAATATGGATGCGCTCACCCATACAACAATATCTGAATATTCCGTATCGATTATCATTACCCTCGTTTGCAGCGCACTTGCATGGATAAAGTTTAGACGCTACGTCTTAGTTTAATTCCTATCCTTGCGGGTATAAAACCACATAAAAAGAGCACAAGTCCGAGCCCTCCAAATATACCCGCCATGATATAATTTCCCTTATCATTACTGATGTCTTTGGGATTTTTCGGATCGATCCTGAATGTTCCACCCACACCGTTTGTACGTGAATGGTTGGAATACTCCTGAGTGTACGTCTGGCCATTATAAGTATAGGTGTATTTTACTGCACATCCTTCTTTCATCCTGCCTTTGCCATCTCGATATGTAGTACAGCCTATGTCCTGGGCTTCATAGGGCACTTCCACCCAATCGAGATGTGAAAAAACGATGTAACCCGCAAAAAACAAAGCCAGGGCCATGATGATTCCCCCAACCACCATCAATGTACCAGGCGATGATTTTCCGCCGCTCCTACTGTTCCTGTGTCTGTATGCCATATCTGTCCCGTTGCGCTCTCCATCCGTGGGTGATGCGATTATTCAAAACAATTCCGCATTCCGCATTCCGAATTAATCAAAATACTTCCAAAAACCTCGCAATGATCGTCCGAATCCCGGCTTTCCTGAAGGCCACCATTGCTTTGTAATCGTTCCCGGATTTCTCGAGCTGCACCACGACCCCACGCCCATGCACCTTGTGGTTCACCTTCGTCCCGACCGCAATGGGACGGCCATTTTTCGAAGTAGCCATTGCAGAATCGTTGGCAATATCCGCTATCTGAGGCGACACACAGGCAGGTTCATCCTTATCTGATGCATGAATGTCAATGCATTCTTCCTCATAAATCGGATCGGCCACGAAATCGTTCTGAACCTGCGCACGCTTTTTAGCACGCGAAAGCAGCGATTCTCCAGCATCTTCAAAATAGCCCCGATTTTCTTTAGGTTTTTCGCGTTCCGGCGTGTGTGACCAGGCCAATTTAGGCATAGGCGAGTTATATTGCGCAGCCATCCCATGTTCGGTCCGGTCGATGGCAGACTCCTCGCCTTTGCGCACCATTTCATCGAGAAATCGGCTCGGCGTCTGCACCATCTGACGCCCATATTCATGGCTCATCTGGGGATACGTAATCGTGAGCACGTTTTTTGCCCGAGTCATGGCAACGTACATCAGGCGGCGTTCTTCCTCGATATCGCAGGTACCGCCGCGCTCGAGCGGCAAAATACCATCCGCAGCCCCAACGATATACACCAAATCGAACTCGAGCCCCTTGGCACTGTGAATCGTCATCAGGTTCACTGCATGCCGCGTCTCATCGGCCTCCGGGCGGATCAGGCTCATGTCTTCCAAAAAGCCGGGCAAATCATTGGGCGATTTGGCCTGATGTGCGTCCAGTTCCTGAATCAGGCTCTGAATGCGTTCCTGCGCATCGTCGTATTCCTGCCCCTTTTTGGCCGTCACTTTCTTTAAATGATCGTAAAAATGCGTCTCATCGAGAATATCGAGCAAAGTCTCGCGAGGAGAGCGATTGCGCCAGTCTTCGCAGCGCTCAAAGAGCGCCAGCAATTGCTGGCATCCCGTCACCAATTTGGCGCCAGCCCTCGGGATTTTACATCTCCCCTCGACGACATCCGCGAGCAGCCCCAGAAGCGACTCCGCCGGATTTTTCCCGAAATCGGCCTTCTTGCGCACGAGCTCCACGAGCTTATCGCAAGTCTTCTCGCCAATTCCGCGCGCTGGTTTATTGATGATTCGCCTAAAAGCCACCATATCCGCCGGATTCACCATCACGCGCAGATACGCCATCAAATCGACGATTTCCTCGCGCTCATAAAACCCCGTCCCGCCGAGGACCTGATACGGCACAGCATTGTGTGAACATTCGCGTTCAAAACTCACTGACTGGCTGTTTTTGCGATACAAAACAGCGATATTCTGCCACGGAATGCGCATATTTCGATGGCGCGCAATGACCTGCGAAATCACATCGGCCGCCTCATCCCAATCCGAGGCATAAGAAATGACATGCACCTTCTCGCCACCTTCCTGCGAAGTCCAAAGTCGCTTTTCTGCACGTTTTTCGTTGCAGGCAATCAGATTGCCGGCACACGTCAAAATCGGCTGAGTCGATCGATAATTCTGTTCGAGCTTAAAAACTTCGCATGCCCCAAAACGCTGCGAAAACTCGAGAATCGCCGTCGGATCGGCACCGCGCCACGTATAGATCGACTGGTCATCATCGCCCACGACGGTCAGCTGCGTCGAAGGCCCGCACAAAAGCCCGAGCAAATCGAGCTGCACGCTGTTCGTATCCTGGAACTCATCGACCAGAATATGCCGGTATTTCGCCTGAATTCTGGCACGCACATTCTCATAATATCTTAAAATGTAAAGCGGCCACAGCAGCAGACCCGCAAAATCGACGGCATTATTAACCAGCAGCTGCTTTTCGTACATCTCGTACACATTGGCCATGTTCTGCGATTCGCGCGATTTGGCCTCCGAATGCGCCGTCTCTACGCTCATCCCCGCTTCTTTCCAGCCCATGATCGTATACATGTACTCGTTGACGACCGTATTCGACTTTTTGGATTCGCTCTCCAAAAGTTCCGAAGTCTGGCCGCCAATCAGCCCCATCTCCGTCATGACTTTCTTAATCAGCGATTTCTGCTCGGATTCACCATAAATCGTAAAACTCGGTTCGAGCTGTGCATACGTCGCAAAATGCCGCAAAAAACGCGCACCAAATGCATGAAACGTCGACAGCTTCAGCCCCTCGGCATGCTCCGACACGAGCGCCAGCGCACGCTCGCGCATCTCGGCCGCCGCCTTGTTCGTAAACGTGATGGCCAAAATAGTCGACGGATCGACCCCCTGCCCGATAAGCCAGGCAATTCGGTGCGTCAGCACGCGCGTCTTGCCGCTGCCGGCACCGGCGAGTATGAGACAATGGGCATCGCCGCTATAAGTCACTGCATCGCGCTGCGGCGGATTCAAGGTATCGAGAGAGAATGCCATGGCTACAAAAAAAGCCGCTTTTTAAGCGGCTTCCCTAAAATGTTGAATTGCCGGAGGCGGGACTTGAACCCGCACGTCCACAGGGGACAGAAGATTTTAAGTCTCCTGCGTCTACCATTTCGCCACCCCGGCATCTGAAGAAAATCTCCTCCAGATCTGCGACACTCTTTATGCTTGAACGCCCATGATGTCAATCTTTTTTTATGGCCTCCGCTTCCCGCTGCGCGGATACGCTCCGGCTGTGCGGGCTATTTCATACGCCCGCACGCGCGGCCTATGGCTCCCGCCATACGCCCGCGCCTATTGATTCTCTTGCCCAATTTTCACATTCATGTCATAGTTATCTGCACTTGCACAGTCCGTGCATCCACTTTTTTCATCCGGGAGGAAACAATTATGAAAAAAGCATCTCAATTGAAAGCCGAAGCCCGCGCATCCCTCGAGGGAAAGGGTATGCGCAAAACAACACTGTTATTTGGTCTAGCCATCGCCGGTATAATGATTGTCGTAGTAATTGGAGCGATTGTATTAGCGTTCATTCCGGTCATTGGTATTTTGATTGGCCTC
>JAGACY010000210.1 GCA_017613855.1 Pseudomonadota bacterium | reverse complement strand
GCCCCATCGACTGCGAATAATTATAGGTATTTTTATATGGGACGCGGCCTATGCCAATCGGCTGCGCCTCATGGCATACGGCCTTTTCCTGCCCGGCTATTTGCAATGCAAATACGCCGGGCATTTTTTTCTTTTTTTGCATTGACGCGGCTTATGCATAACCATACACTCTTATCTAAGTGTAACTAGGCGCAAGCCTCTCTTGTATTGGAGAAGAAAGCGATGATCGACCAGACGAAAGACAAAAAAGACGACGTGGTGGCGCAAAAGCTCGAAAATAAAAAGCAAGATGCGGCACTGGCTCAGAAACTGGCCCAGGAAGAAAAGGAAAAAGCCGAGCTGGCCAAACAGCAAAAAGGCAATCAGCAGCTCAAAGCCCAGCCCGACAACAATACCGCCAATGCCTTACAACCCATTGGCTCTGCGCAAATTACGACAGACAAAGCCGAAATTAAATCAGAACCCAATCAGGCGGGCTCTGTCATTGGTTCTTTCTCTGCACAGCAAAAGATAGATATCCTCGAGCAAAAAGGCGATGAGCTCAAAGTCCTGATCAATGGCAAAGTCGGCTACATCGCAGCAGGACTTACCGATTTTAAAGGTTCTGACAAATCCAATAAGAATAAGAAAGACCCCACGGGTGCCGCAACGGTTTCGGCATCCGCGCTCAATATCCGCAAAGGGCCAGGAAAAGATCAGCCTGCCATCGGCACGCTACGTCAGGGCGACAAAGTCAATATTTACGGTGAAAAAGACGGCTATCTTGAAGTCAATGTCGGTGGCCAAATCGGCTATATCAGTGCAGATTATACCGATCATGCCGGCAAAAACAAAGGTAAGTCCATCCTTCCCAAAGAAGGCAAAGCTCTCGAACAGGCTCCCGAAGCATTACAGGAACTCCTGACCAAAGAGACGCTGACTGCCACAGAAATCGTACAAGCACGCGATTTGATTGCACAAGCCCCCGAATCGGCCCGTCCCGAACTGTACGAAGCACTGCAGACCAAACCGGGAATGCAGGACAAAGACAACAAGGATTCACATCCCGAAAGTGCAACCGATTATGCCAACCTTGCAGCAAGTCTCGAACTTCTCGGTGTCAAGAATCCATCCCATGACATGTCCTATACGGCTTATCTGGAACAGCTCAAACGCGATCAGAAACTGCCCGAAAATGGCGGCATGCAAAACTGGGGCAGCCTGGCCAATGCCATGGGTGTCAACTACAGAGGGCTCTGCATGCCCGGTGATCGCAAATCTCTCGAATGGAATTTCTGGGCCGATATCGTGCGCGAACAACTCCGTCAGGGACATGCCGTCATGACATGCATCCAGAATACCGCAGTGCGCATCGAAGCTATCGATGAGAAAGGACTCGTGCTCACCCTGCCCGAATCGAATTCTGTCGGATTTTCGGGTCTGGGCAGCGGATGGCAGGATTACCGCGGCAAAGCCGAACAAAAGGGCAAAGGAAAACGTGGCCTGTTGACCTTCGAAGCCCTTTCGGCTGCCAATCTGCAGTGGGTCATCGCCCTCGGTTAAGCGGCCGTATTGCCGAAAGGCAATAGGCCGATTGTGCAAGCGTATGGCGCATACGCGCCATAGCTGCACCACTACAAAAATAAATGCATAATGCATAATTAATAATGCATAATGAGATGCTGCTTTTAAAGGGTTTGATGATTCCTTGAGTTATGCAAATTTAGGGATCATTGTGCATTGAGTTTTAGGGATTACCACAAATACCATAAAACCGCCGATATTTCTTGACGTTTACTGCATGATACGACTAGAATCTTTCGGCTTTGGTATTTGAGCAATTTTGCTCGGGCTTACTTTATTTTTCATTAAATACAGGGACAAACATGAGTTTTGAGATTGTCGAAAAGAGTCAGGTCGTTCGTGAAATTACCGTTACCGTTCCCGGCGAGGCTGTAAAGCGCGTCGAAGGCAGATTGGTCGAAGAGACCCGCAAAACATTAAAGATGAACGGTTTCCGCAAGGGCAAAGTTCCCGCTGCCGTGATTCGCCAGCGCGCCGGTGCTTCACTGACCGAAGATGCACGCCGCGAAAGCCTTCAGGTGGCTGTCAAGGAAGCGATTGATACAATCGAAAACCTCATCCATGTGAGCGAAGTAGAAATTGTCGTCCCCAAGACGGATGATGGCGGTTTTGTGGCCAAACTGAACGCTGAAGTAACGCCTGTCGTGGAAGTCAAAGAATATAAAGGCCTCGAAGTTGAGGCGGCTGATGCAGTCGTGACAGATGAGGCCGTCGAAAACGAGCTCAAGAATCGCCAGGAACAGAATGCCGTAATTGAACCCGTTGAAGACCGCAAAGTTGTCGAAGAAAACGATATCGTTAAAGTGACACTCAGCGCCCCCAATGCTGCAGCCGAAAAGATTTGCCGTGCCGGCGATCGCCAGATTTCACTGGGCAAAGGTTACTTCAACGCAGATATGGAAAAAGCCCTCGTCGGTGCAACCATTGGCGAACCCCTCAACCTGACCGGCAAAGTCGATGATGAAGAAGCCGTCGTGACCTGCGTTGTCAACGAAATCAAAAAACGCGTCCTGCCTGCTCTGGATGATGCCTTTGCACTTGATACCGGCGAAGCCGAAACACTCGACGGTCTCCGCGAAGTCATTCGCAAGAAACTGCAGGAAGATGCCGAACATGCCCGTGAACATGCCATCGAAGATGCACTGCTCGCCAAACTGCGTGACCTCATGCCCATCGACATGCCCGAAGGTTATGTCAAAGCCCGTGCTGCCCAGGCCATCCGTCTGCAGCTCGAACAAATGATGCGTCAGCAGATTAATGACGATATGCTCGATCGCATTATGCACAACATCAAGCCCGAAGAAGTTGAGGAATATCGCGTGGATTATCACAATGAAATCATCCTCAATGCCATCGCCGGTGCAGAGAAAATCGAAGTTTCCGAAGAAGATATTATTGCCGAAGCCAAGAAATGGTTCCAGGGCATGGATGAAACCAAAATCAAAGCATGGCTCAAAACGAACAACGCCAATGCTTTCGTCGGCGACCAGGTCAAACGCGACCGCGCCCTCGAAATCGTCAAATCTGCTGCGGTCATCAAGAAAGTTGAAGCCGTCGGCTAGTTTAGATTGTTATATTTATTTTGGCTGTGTACGGCCTGTGTGTTGATCATAGCTTAGAGCTTTGAGGATAAAGCCACAACTCCAAGTTCTAAGCTCCAGGCTCAGGGCTTATCAAACGTCACGCCATACAGAGAGCCTATATTTTTAAGTTTCGCCGGGAATGGCGGTGTACCAGGAGAACATGATGGACGAACTGGACATGATGTGCGACATGGAGGATGAAGACGAGATGACCTTTTTTCCAAATGTAATTGAACAGACTCATCGTGGCGAGCGTGCATGGGATATCTTTAGCCGATTGCTCAAGGACAGAATCGTCATCCTGGGCAGTTCTGTAACCGATATGGTTGCCAACAGCATTATTGCCCAGCTTCTCTTCCTCGAAAGCGAAAATCCCGAAAAGGATATTCAGATTTACATCAATTCTCCCGGTGGAAGCGTCACGGCCGGTATGGCCATTTACGATACGATTCAGCATGTCCGCTGCCCGGTTTCAACCATCTGCATCGGGCAGGCCGCAAGCATGGGTGCCGTCCTTCTGTGCTCGGGAACGAAAGGCAAACGCTATTCTCTGCCCAACAGCCGTATCCTGATCCATCAGCCACTCATTACAGGCGGCATTTCGGGACAGGCCACCGATATCGACCTGCAGGCAAAAGAAATCCTTCGCATGCGCAAGGTTTTGAATGAAATTCTTTCACGCCACTCCGGGCAGACCATCGAACGCATCGAAAAGGATACCGACCGCGACTACATTATGAGCGCTGACGAAGCCAAAACTTACGGCCTCATCGATGAAGTCATTCGCCGTACCAAAGAAGGTCACCCCGAAAACCTGCCTTTCTCGGCATAATCGCGAAAGCCATCAGGCCTGAGCAAATCCATTTGTAAATAGACAGAGTCATATACAGGAGAATTCACCTTGCCCCTTCGTTGTTCCTTTTGCGACCGAGAACGTTCCGAAACACAGCGCCTCATAGCGGGTGCAAATGTCTATATTTGTGAGGAATGCATTCGCGAGGCATACCATCAGGTCTCGGATGCGCTCGAAATCAATGCGATTGGCGTGGGAAGCAAGGCTGCCAGCCCTCTGAAAGTCCCCAAGCCCAAAGATATCAAAAATCGGCTCGATGAATATATCATTCAGCAGGACTATGCCAAGAAGGTGCTCTCTGTCGCCGTACATAACCATTACAAGCGCATCCTGAGCCCCGTTAAAGATGGCATTGAGCTGGGCAAGTCGAATATTCTCCTCATCGGCCCCACAGGAACCGGTAAAACATTGCTCGCCCAGACACTGGCGAAAATCCTCGATGTGCCCTTTGCCATGGCAGATGCCACGAGCCTGACCGAAGCCGGATACGTTGGCGATGACGTCGAAAATATCGTTCTCAATCTGCTGCACGCAGCCGATGGCGATATCGATCGTGCAACCCGCGGTATTATTTATATCGACGAAATCGACAAGATCTCCCGCAAGAGCGCCAATCCCTCAATTACGCGCGATGTCTCAGGCGAAGGCGTCCAGCAATCCCTCCTCAAACTCATCGAAGGTACGATAGCAGCTGTTCCCCCCAAAGGCGGCCGCAAACATCCACAGCAGGAATTCCTGCGCGTCGATACCACGAATATTCTCTTTATCTGCGGCGGTGCTTTCGTCGGTCTCGAAGATATCATTGAACAGCGCACGAGCTCCGGTTCTATCGGTTTTAACGCCAATGTACAGGCCAAACACGAACGCGATATTCAGGCGCTATACAAAGCCCTAGAACCCGAAGATCTGCTCAAATTCGGCATGATTCCCGAGTTGGTTGGCCGTCTTCCCGTCGTGGCAACGCTCCATCCGCTCGACGAAGATGCACTCATCCAGGTTCTCACAGAACCCAAGAATGCACTTACCAAGCAATACAAGAAAATGTTCAAAATCGACGGTGTTGACCTCGATTTTACAGACGAAGCACTCCATTGTGCTGCCCAGATGGGCATCAAAAAGGAATCGGGCGCCCGCGGTCTGCGCAGCATCCTCGAAAATGCCATGATGCCTTATCTCTATGCTGTTCCAGGTCTCGATGGTATCGATCACCTTACTGTGACAGCCGATATGATCAAACGCCAGGGGGATTTGGCGCAGATCGATGAAATTAAAGAGCATGTCAAAAATGGCATTCCCCTCGATCAGCCACTCCCCAGCGCCGAAACCGTCGAAGCCACGCCCGCTGCCGGTCCACAGGCACCTGCCATGACCGAGGTAAAAGAAGAACCTGCCCCCGCAGAACCCAAACCTGAGCCGGAAAAGCCCAAGAATGCTAAAAAACCGCGGGGACGTAAGAAAAAATAGGTTCTGTCTAACGAACGTTGATATTTTGTTCGTTGAAAATGACAATTCTGGCTTGGAGCTTAAAGCTTGGAGCTTAGAGAAGTTTTTTGCCACTCAAAGCTCTAAGCTCAAAGCCCTAAGCAATGAAAAAGATGAAACCTTAAGAACAATGCATATCCAGGGTGGTTAAATATAACCCAAATCATTACTTTTCTTTCTTGAAGGGGCGTGGGGGAAGTTCTTTCTTTTGGT
>JAGACY010000030.1 GCA_017613855.1 Pseudomonadota bacterium | reverse complement strand
TACATACAACACAGGCAGATGTATCAAAAGTACAGGAAGTGGCATCACATCCCAGCTCACCATCAATGAACTCCATCATATCCGCGCAGGTATTGGTCAGTGCGATGCCGTTCTCACAATCCTCATACGCACCAATTACCCCATCACCGCATATATCCTCCTGGATAACATCGATGCAAACCCCAGAGGAACAAACCTGATCCTGCTTGCACCTGCTCATATCGGTATCGGTACATGCAACACAGGCAGATGTATTAAAATGACAGGTACTGTCACACACAAGAGTACCATCAACAAAATCCGGCCAGTTCGTGCAAGATTTGTCTCCCAAATCGTCTTTATCACATATTTCGCCCTCTTCGAGTATGCCGTTGCCACACACAGCAGCCGGTTTTTCCCCAGGAAGTACGCAAAGACCATTCTGGATATCGCATTCTACCTTACCATCCTGACGACCGGCGCAGTCTTCATTGGAACTGCATTCCCGCGTCGGAGTCTCACCAGGATTCACGCAAACATGGTTCACTAAATCACACTGTGTTTTGCCATCCGAACGACCGGCACACTGCGTATCGGAAGTACATTCAAACGTCGGATTCTGTCCCGGCACGACACAAACATGGTTCAACACATCACACTGCGTTTTACCATCAGAACGCCCGACACACTGCACATCCAATGTACATTCAAACGTCGGATTCTGTCCTGGCTCCACACAAACGCCGTTCACCACATTACACAGCGTTTTGCCATCCTGACGATCTGCACACTGCTCATTGGATGTACATTCCGCATTCTGGTCGTTTTTCGATGCATTGTCATCACATCCCGCCAACACGGCTGCCGCAACAAACACACTAAAAGCTACTTGAGAATTCACTCTAAACTTCATAAAGACTCCTCAAAAAAACAAAACAAAACGGCTTTCGCCCATAATCATATACCAAGTTGTATAACCTCCAACAGGCTATGGCGCTGTCTTTTCACAAAAAACAGTTTTAGTCAATATAATCTTATCTATTGTAATTGCGCATTGAACAGCGATTGCAGCTGTACATTTAACATCCCCAAATCATAACTAATCGTGAATTTTTTTTGAGGCGGCGCTATGCTGACGCATACGCACCGCCAGCGGCGTGCACATGGCACGCCGCTGCAAAGCCTATTGCCTGACGGCAATACGGCTTTGCACGAAAAAGTCTGTCTTAATCTCAGTCCGTCTTCAACGGCCACCAGCTTTTTAATGGCTCTGTTGTACGCGTGTGGAGATTTTGACGATTGGAATTTTCATTCGAGCTGATAGCTTGTAAACGTTTATCAGCCTTGAGGGCAAAAGTCTGAAACTCATATAAATGCGTTTTCTACTATAAGCTATAAGCGATAAGCTACAAGCTCAGTTCATATCCACGCTGATTTAACACAGACTTTTATATTTACGGCCTTGAGCATTTTACATTCTGATCGCCATACGAATTCAGATAGCAATAGTCTCCGGGGCTGCACACTTTAACATTGTACCAGTTATCACCCGAATAACTGTATGAACCGCCCTTGCCATTAGGATTATTGCAATATTGCTTACAATTGCTTTCACCGGGATGTATCACGGTCGGTGAATTGTTATTGCAGTTGGAACAGGGAACACCTAATTTTACACAAAGCGGAAGAGAACCATATTTACCGCATTTTTCAAAACTTCTGCTGCTGTCACACGTCGTACAATTCGTCATGCCGTAATTGTACAAATTAACCTCACAGCCATTCGACATATTCTTATCACAATCATCATAACCTTTATTACATGAATAATTACAAGCACCGTTCTTACAACTGGGCGTTGTATTGGGGGCACTGCATGTTGTCCCGTGATTGCCGCAGTTGGAAGCAGAATCCTCCTCACATGTATTGTTAAAAACATGGAATCCGCTTACACATTTTTCTACTTTGCAAGTGCCATCATCACACGAGAAGGTGCTGCCGCCGCCAATCACCGAAGCATCACAGACGCGCCCACGCTCACCGCAATTCTCCGTGCTATTCTTTTCACAAGAGCCCTCAAACAAATGGTACCCGGGCTTGCACAACAGAGCCTTGCATACCTTATTTTCACATATAAAAACACTCGCATTGGCGACATCAGTCTCTGTGCATTCATGACCGCATTCACCACAATTCTGTGAATTATTGGATATATCGGTGCAGTTGCCATTACAAATATCAAGCCCTGTTCCACAGCTCATATCACAGACGCCTGCTTTGCATACCTCCCCCGAGCCACAGGGATTATCATGTGTACCGCAATTATAAATATCATCGTGCTCACAGGGCGAATTCTGCCCCGTGTAAATGTGATATTCGGGCAAACATGAATTCGCAATGCAGCTGACCAGACCATCATCATTCAGGCCACATCTGTTTTCCGGATCATTCGGGTTCCATCCCGGATAGGTGAGACAGTTCACGTTAAAAGCACCGCATTCTTCAACTGAATTGGCGATACATTCTGTCTGTTGTTGATTCCAGTGGTAATTCTTCGTATCACACTTGGAGACGACACATGCTCCCTGATAACAATCCATCAAGGCGGCACCTTCCCGCAGCGTGCAGACATTGTCAGGCGAACCGCAGTGTTCTTTAGTATCTTCCTCACAAAATGGCGTACCAACCTGATTGAGATGATAGCCTTCATGACAAGACTCTGCGGCACATTCACCACGTTCATTGCAGGTGCCGCTGCTCCACCCGAGGTGGGAAGTACAGTCTACGCCATGACAGGAATGCTCATCATCAGAAACGCAGGTTTTGCCTTCAAGATGGTACCCGGTATCGCAATCCTTGGGCACACACTTCCGGCTGCGGCACGAATACTGTAAAATCCCGGTTCCACCTTCATCAGCACATCGATAACCACACGCACCACAATGGTCTGCATTATCATCGAGATTGACGCAGGTGCCGTCGCATACCGTCATCGTACTGCCACAGTTGAGTACTTCGACCGTCTCTCTGGAAATATCGCAAATGTAGCTTATATCGCTGCCTTCTCCCTGCGGAACGCATGAATAACGATCCGGGCAGAGGCCATTTTCAAAGCCTTTATAAAACAAATCAGCCATATCGGATGGAAGATCGCAGCATTCTGAGCTGGATTCACAGTCATCTCGCTCACACGTCTGATGATTTCCGTCTGAATCTTTGTAAATAAATTTTTCGAGCGCCGTGATGTCCGCATCCTCTCCCGGCGGACAAAAGTTGACCTTCCCATTCGTCTTGAAATCTTCTATCCAGCCTTTTTCGAGAACGCAGCTGTCAAATACACAGACGCTCAAAACTAATATAGCGCTCATCAATGCAGTTGTTGTTTTCTTCATCGTCAAATCTCCTGTCATAGCAGAAAAGATGCCATGACCCCACAACACGAATGAGTGACTAATGGCTGCACGAAATTGTGTCTGCAGATATGCTCAAATGCAAATCTGCCCCCGATACTGCGTTATTGCCGAAATAGAAAAGACCTGAATACCACCATCATTCTCAGACGAACACGTGCTATTCAACACCCAATGCTGTCTTCCCCCTATGTCCCCCGGGCGTTTTCAGAGACATTGCTCCCGATACTAAGAATAATCACCAAAACACCTTTTTGCAAGGCATTCCGGATATCTTAAATGATAACACAATTCGCCATTCAGCGACAAATAATTCCGGGATAGCAAGTAACTGCGCAGACAGGGATCTTCATCAAATCACCCCAGGCGCTTACACTTCGCATTATCCAATGCGTTTCTTTTCCCTCACCTGTCGGCACTCCAACCAGCGCATGGGATTGACGTTCTCTGGCACGGATTCACACCACTCATGATCAAATCTGATAACCTATTTCCTCTCCAAAACGATGGTATTGGGCTCAACGGCCCCCCTGCCATGCACGTATGGCTCCCCTTCGAAACGCAGTTCAAGCACAGTATAGGGCTTACCTTTCTCGTCGTAGCCTTCCCCCTCACGATAATCAATCATGAATGACTTGCCGCCTTTAAAATAACCATTCTCATTGATCTCCTCCTGCACCCTGTCTTTAAAACTAGAATAATAGGCCCTGCCCCAAACACCGTATTTGCGGGTCCTGTCGAGTGATCCAATGAATTCATTCTGATTAATATGAAGGACAAAATTGCCGTTATCATCAATCGTAATTTCGGCAGACGTCACAGCCTCATCCATGAATGGGCCTTCACATAGTTTCAAACTGTCGGGCGTTGTCATGAACGTTGCATTAAACTCTTCCTCAATCCACCATTTTTTGTCGCCATAATCAATTTCGGCCCCCGCCAGCACAGAATTGCCCGTCCCCGGAACGAGCCGGACCTCTTTGCCATGAACAGTTTTTATAATCGGCGCAGCAGGCTCGCCAATATCCTTCGGCATCTTGCGGTCAAATCCCGATACAAATGAAGTTAGATACGTATAAAGGCGGTTAAAAGCCCCAAAACGTTCTTCGGGCAAATCCTGACGACTCGAAATGATGTATTGAATATCCCCAAAATGAACGACAATCCATGTCGTGGACTTATCCTCCTTCCAATTTGAACGCTCGGGTGCATTATTCCAGGTAATCAGCCCTGCATTCTTTTGATGGCGCAAGTCATAAACCATTTCACGAAGCAGTTGATAATCCGGCACGGAATTGCCTTTCTTATAGGATTTAATCTCCGCATCAGGCGAATCCTTTTCAGTCACCGTGATATCATCAATCCGACGATTATCACCGACAGACGCGACCACAGAGAGATATTCGCCCTTTTGGCTGACATATCGGTATTCAATCCGCGTCATATCCTTGCCTTCGGCATCCTTAAGATCATGGCTCAATTTGCCCGTGATTTCCGGTTCAATACGATCAATATCTTCCATATTGTTTGTTTCCATTTTAGGCGACTCCTGCTGTTCCCCGTTTGCCTGCGCTTCCTGTGGATTGACAGCCTGAGCAGGATTGCTGCCGGCCTGTTCATTAGAATTCGAGGTACTGCGCATACTGCATCCACAAATGGCAATTAACGATGTAAAACTGAGTACAGCGACGAAAATGAGATTCCAATGCATATTGTCATCATCCTACTATACGAATCTTAATGATATAAATGCTCGCCTTGTGCCGCCCCTGCCGGGGACGCCCCTACGGCTCGCTACGCATTGGGTAGGAGGCTAGCCATTAGTTGGCCAGCCGTCCTCCCACACCACCGTGCGTACCGGCCGGTACACGGCGGTTCAAAGTACGGAGTTTGCAGCAGGTGGATTGAAACGCTCATATATACTTATAAGCGTTTTGTATCCC
>JAGACY010000029.1 GCA_017613855.1 Pseudomonadota bacterium | reverse complement strand
CTTTTGACACATCCCAATTTTCAAGCGGAATGATCCAGGGCTTGTCATTCTTGTTTAAAAATGTCGCGTTTTCAAAAATTCGGTTCATGGAAGTCAACTGTGAACTGTCTGGTATATCGACGTCTGAAAGCTTCTCGAGATTGATCGCGCTTCTAAAACTTGCTTCGCTAAGACTGACTGGTCCAAAAGCTTTCACTTCTTTGAGCATATATTTGACATTTTCCATGTGGTCTACATCCACACTACTCCAAAACTTGTATTGCCCTTTGATGCGAATTGTATATCTGCCACTTGAATGATAATTGTGATATATAGCATTGTATTTTTGTTTGTTACAGCATGATTCCGTCTCTGAAGTGCCATCATCCCAATGACCGCATTTGGTATTATCTCCCCAGTCGATAGCAATATCGCATGGTTCATCCTCTCTGGAATAGAATTTTATGCCATCTATACTATTATAACCATTGCCATGAATATCGATGTCCCAAACGGTGACAAACTCATCGGGTGCACACCTGCCATCCTTGCGGCATACATAGTGAAAATCATCATTGTTATTGTCGACGCATTGCGCGTCATCGGAACATTTGGTCGAGCATTTATAGCCGAGATAACTATCACAAAAGCCTTTATAGAAACCGTTGGAATTGCAGTCTTTGTCCACTCTGCAGTCTTTTCCTTGGGTTGGTGCATTTTCCGCTCTGTCATCCATGTGATTCCAGTTGGCATCAATTAAATAACATAAATTCTCTGATTCATTGCAATACTCATTTGATGTACATCCGTTGTCACATGATTTTACACTTATGCATGAACCATCATTTTTGCATCCATTTTTACATTCTTCTTTGCAGCATATCGTACCACTGCTGTCGCATCCATTTGGACATGGTTTTCCATCTATCATTGGACAAAGACATTTCCCGGTGACATCACATGTATGCTGACAATTATCTTCACAGCATATCTTACCACTGCTGTCGCATCCAGCTGGACATGTTTTTCCATCTATCGTTGGACAAAGACATTTCCCGGTGACATCACATCCATTCTGACAATTACTTTCGCAGCATGTCTCACCGGTCGCATCGCATCCATTGTCGCATTTATGATTGCATTGGCAGGATCCATCCTCATTACATTGAGCACATTCTTCCGAACAAGTGCAGGTGCCATCGATATTGCATCCATGGATACATTTTTCATCGCAGCAGGTTTTGCCGCTGCTGTCACATCCATTTGGACAGGATTTTCCATCACTGTCTAACGCGCATAGACATTTCCCGTTTATATCACATCCATTCTGGCAATTACCTTCACAGCATTCGGTACCAGTGACATCACAACCGTTTGTACAGTTATCCGGGCATTTGCATCCGGTTCCTTCCGGATTGCATCTATCCGCACATAGTGTTTGCTTTACCCAATAGAATACAGCCTTATTGTTTTCCGTTGTGCCGCTAAGACATTGCATTAACGTGCTGTCTTCACACAGATAGTTGCCTGCTGCACAGTCATCTGAGAGCGGCAATATATTTTTCGCTCCACATCTGGTCGAGCAAATTCTTATCGACGGAAAAACGCTCGGTATTCTGAGTCGATTTCTGCAGATAGAACAGATATTTTTCCAGATCCCCTTTCTCTTTGTGGATGTGCGCAATGGTGTAGTTCAAAACTGGCGAAAGATCGCATATTTCTTCGAGCGTTTGAGAATGCCTGAGTGCCAATTTCCAGTCTTTCTGTTTGTAGGCTTCATTGAGTTGTGTGAACTCTGAAGTCCATTTTTCGTTTTGATCGAGCGCGTCACATCCGTCGGCAAAAGCTGAATGCATCCATATTAGACTGCAGAGCCCTGCGGCTGCGTATAGGTTGGCTTTAAGCCATTTTTTTCGATTCATCATGATGTCCTCCGCTGGGTGCGCCGTTTGTGAGGATTTGCCCTAAAAATGTGCATCGTTAGAGATTATACTTAACATCTTTAGGCACTTTAACATGATATGCTATAGAATAATGATGTCGGTATGTGAAATCAAAATGCATACATTGTGTGTTGTATGTGAGTGTATAGTTTACATCCTGGCGCGCGGCAAGCATTCGTTGAATGCAGAGGCCGTATTGCCGCAGGCAATAGGCCGAAATACACGCCGTATGCCGCAGGCATAGGCGTGTCAATCCATGTAGACGTTCCATGGAACGTCTCAGTCAGGCCGTATTGCCGCAGGCAATAGGCACAGATGCGGCGTATTGCAAATAGCGCATCCCATAAAAAAATGATAAATCCCTATCGAGTGCAGAACCGGAAGAAGGGGAGTGTTTTGAAACATACGATTTGGATTGCAGCATTTCTAATCATGATGGCCATGGCGAATGCGTCTGCGGCCCAGGAGGCGCAGCAGCCGAAAAAGCCTGATTTGTCCAATCCCGATGCGATTTCGATGCCTCCGATGGACCCGTATTCGCTGTCGTATGTTCCGGAAATGCCTGATGGGGCGCGGAATATCAAAAACCAGGCAGAATGCGCAGAAACCGGCGGCGTTTGGTCAGTCGAATACAATAAGTCAAAAGCTGGTGATCAGAGTCTCGACTTTGTGGGGTGTATGCTTGATAGCAAACACGTTGGCAGGTGGTTCTTTGTAAACTGCGCTAATTGTAAGAAAGCCCCCGACTGGAATGATGATATCGCGTATGGCTATGTCTGGTATATCGATGATGCTGTAGAAGGCTGGTCTGTCATGCTGAATGCCCCCAATGATTTTGTGCGCGATTTGTGGCATTCGCACAATAATCAATACGATGGAACGAACTTTCACTGGGATGAAATGGGCGCGCTCAAAATGGTCGTGAGCTATCGCAATGGGAAGCGCCATGGCCGGTATGAATCATACGAGCGCTGTATTCCAAAGCAGATTGGCCAATATGAAGATGGGGATCGCGTTGGGACTTGGGAGTATTTTTGTCCCAAAGGCTCGCTTATCATGCGCAGGTATTACGATCGCAAGGCACGACCCGAGGATGTGCCGGAGGGAACAAAAGGCACGACCATTTGGGCCGAGAGATTCGAAGAGGGGAAAAAGAAAAACGAAGGCTATATGGCGATTGAGCCTACCGGCAAAAAAAATGAAGAAGAATATTATTACGTAGGCAATGTGCAGTATTATACGCCTGCCGGCAATCCCTGGTTTACGATACATTATAATGCCAACGGTGATTTGGATGATCCGCAGATGATAGAATGGTGCCATAATGAGGATCATCCCGTGCAGCAGAAGAATCTCGAGATTTCTACGTTTACCAAAGGTTCGGAATTGTGTCTGGGGTGTTACGATGAACAGCCACCTGCTTCAACTCTGATTAAAAAGCTCTGTTTTTATGGCACGGGGGAGCTGTGGAAGGTCATGCCGATACGCGGCAAGCAGATCCATGGCATGGTGAATGAGTTTCACCCGACTGGCGAGTTATTGGCCAGTTACCGTGTGAAAAACGAGGTTCCCGATGGCGTGGTGGAATATGTCAATCGGGCCGGAGTGCCATTGGGACCTGCATCCAATATCCGCGATGGATCCGGACATTATAAATCATGGTGGCACAATGGCAATCCTCACGAAGAAGGTGACTACTTATTGGGCAATAAAGACGGGGATTGGCGAATTTGGTATGAGAAAGGCGGCCTCGAATGGGAAAGGCATTATTCCGCAGGCCGTCTGAATGGCGAAGAACGCCAATGGTACGACAATGGTGTCCTTTCGGCTGTAACACCTTACAGGGATGGTTATAAAGATGGCGTCAAAACATGGTACTATGCGGACGGGCGCAAGTCGGGATGGAACCGGTATCTTGAGAAAATACATCGGGCTTACCACAACTATACGCATGCCGGTTATGACAATATACATATCGAATGGGAGAAGGAATCCGGCAGAGGTATTAAATCCGTGTATTATGAAGACGGAAAGCTTCAGGCAGAAGGTCCTGTCTTTTCGGGGGAAGAAAAAGCCGAGAACGATGGGCTCTGGATGTTTTATTTAAAAAATGGCACGCAGTGGTATTCAGCCGAATATAGCAAAGACTATGTCAATACGCCTGAAGGCAGCGAATGCCGCAGAGTTGGCGGCACCTATCTCATTGATGCTGAGAATCGCGAGGTAGGATGCAGCGTCTGTATGGTCAATCGCAAACATCCGTCGAATCATATCAATATTCGAGAGGGCGTGTGGTCGTGGTATCGCGAAACGGGAAAACTCGAAAAACGCGGCGCAATCCACATGGGGCATCTCGATGGCAAGTGGGTTTACTATTATTCGAATGGCTCACTTATGCTCAGTGGCAGTTATAAAATTGATCGCAAAATCGGGTCGTGGTCTGGGTTTTATGAGAACAATAACCCCAAATTTACCGGTTCCTACAAGGACGGCAAAGAAGACGGCCTTTGGAAGACCTATCATCAGGGAACCCAAAAGGTTTCGAGCGAAGGCGTATTTGAGGATGGCAAACGCAAAGGAAAATGGGTTTGGTACTATCCAGACGGCTCGATTCGGGAAGAAGGTGCCTTCGATGCCGGCCAGGAAAACGGCACCTGGACGAGTTATTACGAAACCGGCCAGAAACAGGGGCAAGGCGAATATCACAATGGGCTTCGCGAGGGCGACTGGATTTGGTGGCGCAAGGATGGATCCGAGTGGCGCAAGGCACAATTTAAAAATGGCAAAGAGCTTCAAAATAAAGCAATGACTGGAGAATGATCATGAATAAACAGAGTTCTGTCTTTTGGGCGATTGCAATGATGGCCTGCAGTTTTGCAGGCTGCTCGGACGATGCCAGCCGGGATGCGGGCGTTCCTGTCGAACCCGTAACATCCTGCGAAGAAACCGGGTCTTGCGAAACGCCCGAGGATTGCACAAGAGTGTGTCCGGATCCTGTAGAGAACCAGTGCGACGAAACCGGCATGATTCAATGTCAAATTAATTCTGACGGCTGTGCAGTCTGGAAAACTGTTGGAGAGTGCCCATCGGGGACTCACTGCGATTCCCAATCTTCTCAGTGTGTTGCTGGTTGTACAGAGACCTGCAATCCCGATGCGCTGGTTCAATGCACTCCCGATGGCATTGACTATTGCGAAACAGATTCGGATGGCTGCGCCGTTCATCACGTTGAACCATGCGATGAACAGACTGTCTGTGATGAAACCCTGCTGACATGCGTTTCGTGCATCCCTTGTGAGGATAATAACCTCAAACGCTGTACCGCCGAAGGCGTCGAAACCTGTTCCAATGATGATCGGGGCTGCGGCGTTTGGTCGCTCACGGATGCCTGCAAGGAGAATCAGTCCTGTGATGCCAATACATGGACATGTGTCGATGGATGTACCAATGCCTGCACCGAAGGCGAGAAAAAATGCGAAAATAATTCTGTTTATACATGCAGCTATAATCAATCCGGATGTCTGGCTTGGTCTGCACCAGAGGCTTGTGGAACGGGGCAAATATGCAATAACGATAAAAAAGTGTGTGAATATTTCTGTGGAAATGACTGCGATCCTTTTTCTATCATTCTTTTGCCAGATACCCAGTACTATTCGGTAAACCAGGACAATGAACCGGGTGAAAAGAATATATATACACGCCAGATGAAATGGATTAAGGAAAATGAGAAAAAAGAAAATATCCGTGCCATGATTCATCTTGGCGATGTTACCGAAACTAATTGCGTGTCCAACTGGGAACTCGCCGATTATGCCCACAAAAATTATATCGACAACACTTCAATTCCCTACGCCATATCGACCGGAAATCACGATTACAATTGGGGACATTGTGGAGAATCTGCCAGAGAATATGATCGTGATATCACACGCTTTGGCAAGTATTTCGGCCCGGATCGCTTTAAAGGCAAAAGCTGGTATCATGCGTCGCCATACGATGCCAATTCGTATATTACTTTCTCGGTAGGTAATATTAAGTTCCTCGTGATTGCACTCGAATACATTGTTCGACAGGATGTATTATGCTGGGCTAATGAGTTAATTCAGAAATACCCGGATCATCATGTTATCATTGAAACGCATGGCTATCTGGGAGAAGATCCGGGCAAGTATACATCAGCCAGTGCATTTGGTCAGAATGGTTATGTCGCGGATTGGTCCAAAGAACAAGCAGATCATGGAGCCGGTGGCTTCGATATCTATCATGGCCTGGTTGCACGCCATAATAATATCTTTATGGCCGTATGCGGGCATGTCGGCGAGGATGAGTGGCGACAGAAAAAGGCATATAATGGGAATACGGTCACGGAGATGATCGTCGATTATCAGTATGAACATCCTTGCAAAGAATCAACCCCCTCACAGTGTAAAGATAGTAGTTGTAAGGAAGGCAGAAATGCAGGCAATGGATGGATGCGCCAGCTCATCTTCGATCCCAAGACCAATAAGATTAAGGCAAAGACCTTTACTGTTTTGAATAATAGCGAGTTTGCTGGTGGAACACCCGCTTTTTACTGCGAAGAATATAATTCGGATGTCAGTCACAGTGACCATCAGTTCTCTTTTTCAGCTGATTTTACAACGCCGGTGAACTATAAATTCAGCGACAATAATTATATAGGATTTGCCACAAGGAATATCAATGGCGAGGGCTTTGGTGAACAGCTCAATCCTGCAGTTGCTGTCCATCGCACGACGGGGACAATGGTTGCGGTCTGGGAAGATGATTCAAGCGATAAAGACGGCACTGCGACTGCCGGTGCGAAAAAGGATAAGCCCAATCATGATATAGCAGCCCGCATCTTTTATCGCGGCGGTTGTCAAAAAGTCGCTCAGTTTACCGTCCATACCGATACTGCCGGCGATCAGATGACGCCTGCCGTTGCCATGGACAAAAATGGCAATTTCGTCGTTGTGTGGGCAGACGATTCGGATGGCAATGGCTATTATGATGTGATGATGCGCGGTTTTGACGAGAACGGAAAGGAGCGCATCAAAACGACGGTCGTCCATTCCAACGACGACAAGCAGCAGCTCAATCCCTCCATCGCTATGGCGCCGGATGGCCGTTTTGTCATTGCATGGGAAGATAACTCTGTCAACGCCGATAATACGCAAATCTATGTTCGGGGCTTCGATGCCAATGGTAAACCGACTTTTGCCGACCGAAATGTCGATACGCAAGCCGGAACCCGGCAAAAACCGAGTGTCGGCATTGCTGATAACGGCAGTTTCGTGGTCACATGGCAAGATGATACCGACATGAATGGCTATTTCGATGTTTGTGCCAAAGGATTCAACGCCGATGGATCTGACCGAATCAAATTATTCACAGTGAATACGCTGGATAACGGTCAGCAGCTTAACCCTGCGATTGCCATGAATGGCTCGGGCGTTTTTTATATTGCCTACGAGGACGACGAAGATAAGAATGGCCTGTACCGCGTCAAATCCCGTGGCTTTAAGGCTGACGGCAGTGTGCTCTCCGAAGATGGCTGGGTTTCGGATGCTGGTGAAGATGGTGTCGAGCCAGCGCTTTGCGTTAACGACAAGAATGAAGTGGTCTATGTGTGGACTGCCAGAGCGCTGAATTCGGGCGATATCAGGCGCAGGGCCTATCGCAACGGAAAGCTCGAAGCCAATCACAATGTCAATGTCATTAAAGATGGGGTACAGAATCAACCGGCGATTGCCTGTACCAATGACGGCAGGTCGGCTGTATTGTGGCATGAAGATATGGATGGCAATGGCTATTACGAAATCTTTGGACGCGGTTTTAATGAAATGTAGGAATATAGCTTGTGCTTCGTCTATGCGCCGTCGGCGCATACGACTCGCTTTCGGCCTATTTTGCGCATGAAATGCGCAAAATACGGCCTCAATATATTGCGAAACAGCAGCCCAATGGGACCGTCTAAGCGTGTAAGTCCGCGTACTTAAAGTGTATAATGATTGTCATTCAGGCTGTCATTGAGTATATTGCTGCTATCCGCAAGGGGCGGATTCTATCAGGTGAGTGGAGGATCCTTTGAAGCAGGTATTACACGGCCATATTGTGCATGCGCCAAAACTGGGCGCCCTTGAAATAGTCGAAAATGGTTACATGCTTTTGGAAGATGGGAAAATCGAAGGTCTGTCCAAAGATTTGCCAGATTCCTGGCGCGCTTTTGAACAGATCGATTATGGCGATTGCCTGATCATGCAGTCATTCTGCGACATGCATCTGCATGCACCGCAATACCCGATGCTCGGTATGGGGATGGATTTGCCGCTGCTCGAATGGCTCAATACCTATACGTTCAAGACCGAGGCGCGCTTTGCCGATACGGGCTATGCCCGCGAGGTTTACCGCCGTCTGGCGCGTGAACTCGTCGATAACGGGACGACGCGCGTGTGCGCATTTTCGTCGCTGCATCTCGAGTCGACACGCATTCTGATGGAAGAATTCGAGAAAGCCGGCATCTGCGGGTATGTCGGCAAGGTCAATATGGATCGCAATGGCGCGCCGGAACTTCAGGAAAATACAGCAGATTCGATTCGCGATACGATCGCCTGGCTCGATGGCTGCGATCCCAATGCGCGCATCAAGCCGATTCTGACGCCGCGTTTTACGCCGTCCTGCACCAACGAACTGATGGAAGCGCTCGGTAAACTGGCCAAAGAACGCGGTCTGTACGTCCAGTCGCATCTTTCCGAGAATACCTCTGAAATTGCCTGGGTGCGCGAGCTGCATCCCGACTGCCCGCAATATTGGGAAACCTACGACAAATATGGGCTTTTCAATTCGCATACGGTCATGGCGCACTGTGTTCATGCCGATGAACGCGAGCGCAAGGCCATTAAGGATCACAACGTTGTCGTGGCGCACTGCCCCGATTCGAATGTCAATCTCATCAGCGGCGTGGCCCCGATTCGCGTCATGCTCGAAGAAGGCCTGTGGGTCACGCTCGGATCGGATATCGCCGGTGGCGCGGTACTTCCGATGATGGGCGTCATCGCCGAGGCAATTCGTTCGTCCAAATTCAAACGCATCGAATCCGGTTGGACCAAGGATTTCCTCTCGGTCGCCGAAGGCTATTACCTTGGCACCACCTCGGGCGCACATTATTTCGGCGCAGGCGACGGCTTTGCCAAAGGCGATGCGCTGCATGCCGTCGTCATTGACGATCACAGCCACATCGATACCGGTCGCCTGAGCGTTCGCGAACGCTTCGAACGTGCGATTTATCGCGCCAGCAAAGAGGATATCAAGGCCGTTTACAGCGATGGCCGAAAGGTCAAATAATATTGGGGGCGCCGCTATCGGGCCGCAGGCCCGATACGCTTGTGCCTGCGCGGCTAACTGCGTTACGCCGCACTTTTTAATGCACAATGCGTAATTGAAATCCAAAACTAAAGGGAATGTCTGAAGTTAAGGGGAAGTGGCGTTCTTAATTAGCAGTGAGCAGTGAGCAATTGGAATGCAAAACCAGAGGAAGACTCTGAAGCTAAAATAACTATCATTCTTTAGGAATAATCCTGAGAATCCCCCCATTGCTAACTGCTAACTGCTAACTGCTAATTGCTAACTGCTAACTGCTAACTGCCCCCCTCCGAGGCGTGACGATTATTTGAGAATGCCCTAATTGCGCATTCCGCATTCCGAATTAAAAACGCGAAGGCCGTTAGGCCTGAGCAAATCCGTTTGTAAAAAAAAAACATACATTAAAAAGGATCTTACCATGCATATCGAATACGAGCCCCAGGGCGTCTGCTCCAAATACATGTCATTCGAAATCGAAGACGGCATCATCAAGTCTTTCAGCGTCATCGGTGGATGCAGAGGTAATCTGCAGGGCATTAAGGCGCTCATCGAAGGCATGAAAGTCGAAGATGTCATTCAAAAGCTCGAAGGGATTCGCTGCGGATCCAAAGGTTCTTCGTGCCCAGACCAGATAGCAAAAGCACTCAAGTCAATGAACAATGGCGGTGTTGAATCAGTGTAGATATGTTTTGGGGCTGTGTTGAACAAACGTAGATATGAATTAAGCTTATAGCTTATAGTATAAAAAGCATTTCCTGAGTTTCAGACCTTTACTCTCAAGGCTGAATAATCGTCTACAAGCTAAAAGCTATAAGCTATAAGCTCGAATGAAAATGCCATTCGTCAACATCTCCACTCTCGTACAACAGAGCTTTTTTTAGCAAATCTCTTAATGCAACTTCAGACGAAGTAACTTATAATTTCATAGCTGCTCCATTCGGAGAAATTGAATGGGGATTTTTGATAGAAACTGTTAATCCATTGTGGATCGATAGGTAATGCTATGAGTAAAAGGTTTGTTCTGTGCCTGGTCGCTGCATTTGGGGTGATGGGATGCGGTGATGATGTCAAGCCGTTTGAACCATCGACGTCAACACGCTGTAATGCTGCTTATGCGGTGAATAGCAGTGGACGGGTATGTTATTTCGGTGAATGCCATAAATACGATAATGATTTAAGAAATCACTATTGCCCAATGGATGCTCCGCTATGTATGGAGGATGAGCACGGACAGTTTTACTGTGGTGTACAATGCCCGTATGGCACTTATGAAGTGGCACAGGCGGCAGAATTCGCGTCGATGTGTAAAAAGATAAACGTAGATCCAGATATCCCGCCTATAGATCCAGATATCCCGCTCGTAGATCCTGATGATAAATGTTCCGTGACCGATTGCCTGGCGGCAAAAGGACATGAAAATTGGGCAAATGCCAAATGCAGCGATGATGATTCCTGCATAGTGACACAATGCCGCGATGGCTATACGCTTTATGACAATAGCTGTCTGCCGGCGCTGCAGTGCTGTGGTGATATGTGTACAAACTGTACCGATATTGCTGGATGGAAAGATGGCACATGCACGGATGGCAAATGTGTGGCTGACAGCTGCATGGACGGTTACGTTTTGTCAAAACAGAATGACGGCTCTGTTCTATGTGAATTCAAAATCTCGTTGGGGTGTTCGGTCGATTCAGACTGTTCCGCAGGACAGGTTTGTGACGTTGAAACGGGCATGTGTGTTTGCGCAGACGGATTGTCATACTGCAAAGACTGGTGTTACAATCTATTGCACGATGATGAGCATTGCGGTGATTGCAATACCTCCTGTACTGTCGAACACGGGGATGGACACTGCATCGAAGGTGTTTGTCAATTAAACTGTTTCGATGGTTATGTTCCGTCAGCGGATGGACTGAGTTGTATTATGGATGGAGGCGAATGCTCAACCGTAGGAGAGTCACATTGTGTACATGTTTCTCATGGTTATGAGATTACCAAATGTATGGATAATCATAAATGGGAAGTTGCAAAAGCATGTACACTCGAAGGCGGCGGAATGCTTGCCGGATGTTCGGACGACGATTGCTTTACCATGTGTTCTGAAGACTATGTTCAGAATCCGGAACAGACGGCATGCAGTTTAAAATCTGATCCCTGCGTGGAAGGAGAATATCGATGTAATGATATCGTCGGTGGAAGAGAGTATCTGCACTGTAAGAATAGCAAATGGGAACAGTTGAAAAATTGCAAGTATGATCATAGCAGGTCGCTTGCATGTACTGCCGAAGAAGGCTGCATATTTGAATGCGACAAAGGCTATATTCTGAATGAGGAAGGTACACAGTGTGTATTTGATTCAGAAACAGCTTGTACAAATGGTGAAACACGCTGCGGTGGAATGGAGTTTCATCGATGTGTAAATAATCATTGGACTGTCGTTGACGTTTGTCAGCTTCAGGGACCACATGGCTATGGCGCGCATTGCGACGCACATAATGGATGTGAGTATTGGTGCTTCGACAATAATGTCTTATGTGACAAGGGGT
>JAGACY010000209.1 GCA_017613855.1 Pseudomonadota bacterium | reverse complement strand
TTCCGAAGACAATACTTTACCGTCAACACGAGCGACATGCCCTTTGGAATCAATGACTTCAGGTACACCATCGTTATCAATGTCGTGTATGCTTAAGGTTCCATCCCAATCTATCGTGCTTTCTACAAATTTTTGAACATGTTTTCCCTGGCTTTCATCCCAGGAATAAACATACAATCCCCATTGTTCATCAAAAATATTACTGCCTGTACCGATGATCTCCATATACCCATCGCCATCCAGATCTGCCAATACAGGTGAGTCATATCCTAAAGAGGCATAGAACAGCGTTTCGACGGTTTGACATGTCTCAGAATTTACGATGCGAACCTTTCCATCAAAACTGCTTTCTGTCGAGAACACGAGCATGGGTTTATCAATCTTCTGAGCATTATGAATCTTGCCAACAGTGACCATGCCATATACCCATTTAGGATCCGCTTCGTCAGGTGGAAATTCATATCCCGGCGGTCCCGAAATCTCTACATCTTCGTGTTCAGATGGATCCATCTTCCACCCGCATTGTATGGCCGCCTCGAAGATGCCGGGTTTTGTCGTAAATAAACAGGCTTCGTCGTTGTTCTTGTCTTCTGAGTATGGAATACAAACACCTTGGTAGCTCCCACAGGCAGCATCCAAACAGCAATAGGTATCTCCCATACAATCATCATTCTTCTGGCAGTTGCCCCGGGTTGGAACGCATATACCATCTGTGCAAATCGTGCCTTCCGGGCAGGTTTCATGATCACCGCAGCTGCCATACGCTTCGGATATTTTTTGGCAAATGCCGTCCTTGCATTGGCCGTCCTGACAAAATGTATTTGAATTGCATGCCATACCCGGTTCAACGGGTTCAAGACACACACCTTCTATACAAAGCAGTTTCGGATCACAGTCATTATCCTGACAGCTTTCCCCGGCTTTGCTGTAAGCAATACAGATGTGCGGTTCTGTATAACTGCAGTACATGCCGTCGGGACATGCCTCACCTTCGGCACAATTGTCTCCGCCGGAGACTTGTTTGACACATGCGCCATTGCTGCAAACGCCATTCTCTACCGTTTGGCTGCAATCGGTAAGAACGGCTTCTTCGCCTTCTGTGCATTCAGACAGTGTGACGTTATCTGCACACGTCGTTTCTGTCTTTGAGCACTTGGTATCTATCGGTTCTGCAGCAGTTTCACACTTTCCTGCTTTACAATGGCCGGACGTACATTTCTCCGTAGCCGGCATTTCACCATCTTTACAATGCTGAACGGTATCCTCATCGATGCATGTATCCTCAGTTTTGGTGCATTTTTCCGGGGATTCGCAGTCATCGCCTTTGCAAACCGGCTCTGCATTGCATGCACCATTCGCACATTGATCAACTTTTTTGGCACCATCGTCACCGCACCCCATGGCCCAAATGCCAGCACTCAATGCAATACAAAGATAATACAAATTCTTATTCAAACGCATAGTTACGCCTCTCCCTAAGAGTTACGCCCTTCGGCCTCACACAATCCCTGAGTTTCGCACACGGTTATGAGCTAAATCGCCCCTGCGGGGCATATCGATTTTCCGTGGGGTTCCCCCACGGTTATGAGCTGCGAATGTATTGCCCCTCTGGGGCGTATCCATTATATTTTACCCGATAGATATCATCCTACCGGGCAAACTAATGATTTAAGAATACCCAAATTACAAATTACACATTCCTAATTCATATAAGAGGCATTATCGACGGCACTGCGCAATTCCGTCGGCAGCTTGAACCATCGCTGCGGATCATATTTGAGCGTATTTTTGAGCCAGCTTAAACCTTCGGGACGTCGATCAAGATGGTTAATGTAGAGCATCCCAAGGTTATGCATGCAAATCACCGCTGCAGGGTCATATTTGAGTGCCTGTTGATAGGCCTCGGCGGCTTCGGCATATTTTTCCATTCTTTCGAGCAGCACCCCCTTGTTCGACCAAGCCTCGGGGAATTGCGGGTTGCTCTGAATGGCTTCGTCAAAAAGCTTAAGCGCCTCCTCGTAATTCTTGTTAATCATGGCTGCCGTTCCGCGATTGACGAGCCCACGTGCAGTCTCACCGACTGCAATAAAAGCCAGACCTCGGCCATCCCAGACTTTGGCATTGTTTTTCTCTTCCTTCATGACAGCTTCGAAGGCATCGAGTGCATCTTTGGGGCGATTATCGGCCAGATAGGCATACCCAAGTGAAACCTTGACTTCCTTGTCAGACGAATTCTGACGCAACGCGGACTGATAGGCATCAATGGCTTTCTTGTATTGTTTAAGAGCCGCAAGAATATTGGCTTTTTCGCGCAATGAATCGAAATCGGTCGCCTTTTGTTCGAGCGATTTTTCGATATATTCGGAGGCCGCTTCGAGATTGCCGGCATTGCGGGCAATGATGGCACGTTCGCGCCAAAGCTCACCCTCATTGGGGGATACGGCGAGTGCTTCCTGAATGCAGCCGTCTGCCTTGTCATATCTTTCGAGAGAAAGCATCACCTGAGCACATTTAATCCAGGTTCGAATGTGTTTGGGATCCTGATTGAGGATTTGCCGATAGAGCGCCAAAGCCTCTTTATGCATGCCGCGATCAAGCAGAATTCTGGCTTTGTTGTTGAGCGCCAACATGTGATTGGGATCTTCGGCCAGTATTTTATCGAGGACGACCAAGGCTTCATCGAGACGCCCGAGTTTATAGTAAGCAACACCGAGCTCGATCTGGTGATTCAGGTTGTTGGGTTCGAGTTCGACACATTCCTTAAAAGCAGCGATGGCTTCTTCGGGTTGTTTGGCATCGAGCATGGACCAGGCTTTTTGTTTCATTCGGGCAATACGTGCATTGTCGGCCATATTGGGAAATCCTTTATAAATAATGAGTAATGCGCAATGCGCAATGCGCAATTGAAATGCAAAACTAAAGGGGAAGTCTGAAGCTAAAGGTGAATGGCATTCTTAATTAGCAGTGAGCAGTGAGCAATTGGAATGCAAAACTAACGTGTCACTCTGAAGCTAAAATTTTCATTTTTTAGGAATAAACTTGAGAATCCCCCCATTGCTAATTAGCTAACTGCTAACTGCTAACTGCTAACTGCTAACTGCTAACTGCTAACTGCTAACTGCTAACTGCTAACTGCTCATCAAAGTCAGCTCGGCGTATCGCTTTGCGATAGCCGAGCATCGCAAGGCGTATGGCGGCTTTGCCGCCATAGCCGCGCCCCAGATACATCAGTCATCCGTTCCCATATTCTTGAGATTAACTCTGGGAGGCGGCTGCCATTCGCCGGGTTCCCAGCGTTCGAAATTGGGATCGTAGTTGTAATCATAGACAGTTTCGCTGCCAATATCGCCCTTTTCGTCGTCGAGATGGTCGTCCATGAGTTCGTAGAGCTCATCGTGCCGGGCTTTTTCGGCAGGACTGAGTTCTTCACCATTTTCGAGACGTTTATTGAGCTTGATGAGCTCGGCGAGTCGGTTGGCGACTTCATTGGCATTATCTTTAAATTCGCCATCGCTGGCCTCTTCGGCCGTCTGGCGGATATCCCCCGCATACGTCTGATTGAGTTGTTCGAGCATGTAGATGGGGTGATAGGTAAAGAAGTAATGTTTGCGCGGCAAATCGAGTGCGGTTGTCACGTCCGTCGTCATCCACTGGAAGGGCAGCCACAGCACGAGCCATTCACCGAATTCTTTTTCAGATTCCCATTGCCAGCCGACAGAATGCACAGCCGTTTTTGTCCAGTTCATGAGGGGCGACCATTCGCTGCGGTGATAGCAGATGAGCGATCGGAATTCATCACGGCGCGACGCATAGACATTGGCTTCGGACATTTGGTAGAAAGCACCAATCTCGGAAGTTTTGAGGAACGTCGGGTCTTTGCCGGTAGCATTCATGGATTTGACGAAATCCTTGATGGGCTTGATCAATTTTTTGACGTTGACGAGAGAATACTCGCTGTAATCGCCTTCGGCCAGGCCCCAGGATCCCATTTGTGCCGACCCATGTGCAAAGAGGTTTTCGGCGCTAAAGACCTCGACATGGACCTGATGAATGCGGCGATCGGGTTTGTCGCCAAATACGCCGATCGTCCCGATGACCGAACCGGCATCGCAGGGAATCTGTGTAAGGATGATGTCTCCGCGGAAGAACGCTTCGAGAATTTCCTTATAATTCTTGCGGGGCACGGTACCATCGACGACGTGGGGCACGCCCTGTTCGTAAAATCTGTTGGACTCGCGCAGATCGTGGATAACGCTGTCGGGTGGGGTAAAATCTGTACCGAGGAGCCCGGCAACCCACGGGATCTTGGCGCAATCCTCCTCGTCTTTCATGCGCTGCAGGTGCATATAGAGAGAATACCAAAAGACTTTGCGCGGATTTCCGTCGGGGCCGGTTTCTTCGCGTTCGTGGCGCACGAGAACAAAACTCGGGTCACCGAGTGCAACAGTTTTAACATTGCGAATGGCAACGATCGTACCTTCCATCATATTGATGATGGGCGAACCTTCGGGTGCACTCAAATGAATGCCCGAATGCCACGATTGATTGGAACCGACGGGATACCAGCCGCCATTGCTGTTTTCGGCATTGTGATAATAGGTATCGAACAGCTTGTTGAGGCGCTCACCACCACAGTCGGCAATATTTTTGTTATCCTCATCGAGCATGATGGGCAGGCTGTTGCGTTTGCCCTTAATGCCCGAAAGTACGCGCAGCCAGTCGAACGCCGGGCCTGGATCCCATTTGTTGGCCGAGCAATGGTAATGTCCGAGGAATCCTTTGAATTGCGTACAATTGGCGAGTAATCGGTTAATGACTTCGCCGGTTTCGGAAATGGGGGGGAAACAGTTCTCGGCGACGACTGGCAGCGGAATCCAGGGATCGGGTTCACCCGGAACATTGACGGGGCTGACAAATGCCTTCATGAGGGCGATAATGGTTTCGTACTGAGCTTCGGTATATCCCAGCATCGTTTTGAGCGAACCATTGACTTTTCCCTGATAAATCTCGCGCAGAGCACCAGCAGGATCCTGGCTTCGCAGCTCGGGATAGACGGGATTATTCATATCGATGGCAATGCACCAGTTGTTGTTATCGCCGGTTGCCCAGGCCGTATGATAACAATCCATGTACTGATAGAGCGCACCATCGTAATTGACGCAAAAATGCGTCGAAAGCCCGCGGGTACACAAAACATTGTACGTCTCGATGGCATTCATCGTGACATCGTGATGAAGTGCAATCTGAATGATATGCTGCCCAAGGGCCTCGACTTCTTCGCGCGGAACATTAAAAAGCTGTTCAAATGTACGATTAAAGCGATTCTGCTTATCAAAGCGGAAACTGTAGTTTTGCAGTGTCGGGCGCAAAAGCGCCATTTGCATCAGCTTATCGGGAGATAAGTGGCGATCGGGATGGTAATAGCTGGGGGCAGAATCATTTTCGAAGAGGAAAACGGGATAACTGGTACTGATAGGGATTTTTCGCCCGGCAAAGACAATATATTTATCCATACTCTGAACTCCCTTTTATTGACGTGAGCGGTTAGCTTCGCAATAGAGGCAGATATCCCAATGAGCTTTCATAGGTCTGCCGCAAGTCGGACAAACGCGCTGCGCCTGAACTGCCGGTTGCTGTTGTTTGGGCGGCGGCGGTGCCACAGCGGGCCGGTTGGCTGCATCCGCTTCACAGTAAAGGCATGTCGTCCAGTGGGGACGCATGGGACGCTTGCAAACCGGACAAATGCGCCCAGCAGGTTCTTCTTTCTTCTGTTTTTGCGCGCGAGGACCAAGGCCTTTGGCTGCAGGAGCATCCGTGCCAATGCCGGCTTTGCAGAAGAGACATTCTTTCCATTGAGGCATCATCGTGCGGTTGCATTTGGGACAAATGCGGCCTTCGAGCTTGATGCCTTTCTTTTCAGCTTCTTCGAGTGCTTTTTGACGATTTTCGGCTTTTTGCTTGGTGATTTCTTCGGCGGCTTCGCGTGCACAGAACATGCACTCTTTCCATTCGGGAAGCATCGTTCTGCGGCATTTGGGACAAACTTCACCGCGTTCTATCTTTTCCTGAATGATCTGTTCCTGACGCTCGGCTTCCTCGGCTTCTTTGCGTTTTTTGCGCTTATGAAGAATGACAAGGACGATGATCGTGATGATGATAATCGCAACGATAACGCCGAGAACAATGAAGAAGAGCTTCCAGTTGAATTTGAGATCCTGAACGACGTATGGCTTGTATTTATCCGATTTGACCAAGCCACTCGCCGGCGTCGCCACTTCGATTTGGTAGGTCACTTCCTGACCGATGCGCAGCCCGGAATGCCTGAAATCAATGACCAACTCGCCAAAAATCTCACCCCAGGCTGTGTTGATACCCGTCGAAATCTGATTGGCAACCGACGCATAACGATACGTACCGCCCGTCTTTCGGCTCAAACCCTCGAACAGCGGAATGAGCGAAGAAATATAGGGCTTGTACATCACGACGAAGATGCTCACACCGGCTTCTTTGGCCAGTTGGTACATGTCGTTGATTTGCTTTTGAACTTCATCCTTTCGATAGGAATACGAATCGAATGCATCCGTCACCAGAATGATGGCACGCCTGGCATTGCGCCGTTCACTGGCCGATGCACTCATCATATCGATGGCTTTTTCAAGGCTGCTGTAAAGGAATGACGGCTGTCCCTGCGGTTTGGTTGCCTTGAGCAAATCGGCGACATCGCCCGCTTTGCCCAACGGTGCAATATTAATGGCACGTCCATCATCAAAAAGTCCCGCAACGCGATCCCCGGGGAACCTGTCTTTAATTTTGACTTTTGTCGCAGTATCTTCGGGACGGACATGGCCAATGACATTATCCAGACTCGAACGGATAATATCGAGGTCATTATCGGTAAATCGCTGTGAGATGGGGATAACAAGCGCCAAATCGATGGGAATCTTGGAACTCTTGCTGCCAAGTGCCACTTTCTTGGGATTGGCTGTCACCAGATCGCCATCGGCATAGATGTTGATGGCCGTAATTTCATCCGGCTCGACCGGACGAGAAGATTTATCGAGGAATGTCGCCCGAATGCGAATATCCGGCGCATTGGACATATCGACGGCATCGATCTTGACGCGGTATTCCGGTGGCACCAACTCGGGCGTCTGTGCAAAAACGGCCTGTGTAAAAGCCACCAAAAAGGCGAAAATAATGCAGATATGGAGCGCAAATCGATTCATATCATTTCCTAGAGGCCGAACATGAAAGATTCCGTGAGTACTTCGAGAGGCTCACTGACACAGGCGGGATGACCATGGTCCATCACCACGGCAAAAAGCATGAACGAATCTTCGGAGTTTTTGATGTAAGGCACGGGAATTTCGAGTGTTGATGCGCCTTCGAAAGTATCGACGATGCGCTGCTCGCTGTCTGTCTGAGCGACGAGATAAACGCGTTTTGCCTGAGGATTATCGATATCCAATGTCAATCTGGCCTTCATGCCGGGAAGTGCACGCCAGTCATCAAAAGCCACACGCCCGTCAGACGGCATGATACTCAAAGCTCCAAAACCGAGGGCCATTGCCGCAGCACCCGAAACTTGAAGGAACTGTCGTCGTGTCCAATGCATGATATCCTCCTTAAGGCTAAACGAAAGCCTTATTCTAAATATATCAGAATTGTTGGTATTTAGAAATAAGTTGTCGCTCGCCTATGTCGCTTTGCGCCATACGTCTCGCATGCGCGGCTATTTCATACGCCGCGCCGCTCTCTAGGGGCGGCCATATTGGGCCGTCCCTACGCTCGCATGGATTTTTTCCCGGAGGAATGGCTCGCTTGTGGGGCGGCCACATTGGGCCGCCCCTACGCTCGCATGGATTGTTCCCGGGGGAATGGTTTACGATTGACCGCACGACGCGAGTTTCGATGCAATGGCATCGTGAGCCAAATTGGCCAATTTTTGTGCACATTCGCGCTCATCATCCCCCTCGGGAGGATCGATCGAATCGAGTACATGGATCACTGCATGTCCTGGGGTCACGCCTTTCTGTGACCTCGGATTGAGGCGAAACATGCCCTCGAGCGCGATGGGAACGATGGGAACGTGGTTCTGCACCGCATTAAAGAAGGCCCCCAGTTTGAATTCGCCCATCCGGCCGTCACGCGTCCGTGTCCCCTCGGGAAAAAACAGACAGCATGCACCCTCGGAAATGGCAGTCGAAACAGCGGTTTTCAACTCATCAAGATGTGCACGCGCCTGAGCGCCGCGATAGACGGGGATATGCCGTTCCAAATTCAGCGCATCACGCAAAAGCGGCACGCGAAAAGCCTCCCGTTTGGCCAAAAAACGCACATCATACGGAAACACGCTGCACAAAACAATCGGATCGATCATCGCCGAGTGGTTGGCGACATAGATACATGGCCGGCGAGCAGTGAGCCCCTCGCGATTTTCAATATCATACGTCACATTCCACGCATCCAGCATCGACTGCGTACAAGCGGCCCGGCGCGCATGTGCCTCTTCAAACGTCAAATGGCGCGCATCTCGAAGATAAGAGTAGATGCAGCGCGTAAAATCATAGTAATTGCGTACTGTTGAAAAAAAAGACATGGCAGTGTTCTTCGTATGTACCACATCATGATGTGGTTTATTCTTTTTGCAAACCAAGCGGATCCGGCCTGATGACCTTCACTGTCATTGAGATTCGTGAGCATCGCTGGATGCAAACAAACCCGTTTGTAAAATAACTACATATCACACCCGACGCTACAACGCATTATGGTTTCTGCGTCGACGCCACAAAATCAAACCACCACCAAGCATAAAGAGTGCAATCAGCGGGTTAGGCGTCGTCCCGCTTCCCTTAACAGAGCAACCGCAGTCATCATCGGCATGGGATTTGGCTGTATCTTGTTCATCGACTGGCGGATTGTTGTCACTGCCGCTATTGCAGACATCATCCTCGTCGATTTTGCCGTCGCAATCGTTATCTTTTTGATCGCAAACTTCATCCGTTGGCGTACATTCTTCGGGATTCTGATTGCAAACGCCGCCTTCATCGATTTCGCCGTCGCAGTCATTGTCCTTTTCGTCGCAGATCTCTTCGGATGATTCGCAGCAAACGTTGTCTTCGTCGATTTCGCCGTCGCAGTCATTATCTTTGCCATCACAGACTTCTGTCACGCAGCAGACATTGTCTTCGTCGATTTCGCCGTCGCAGTCGTTGTCCTTTTCGTCGCAGATTTCTTCGGCAGGCACACAGCAAACGTTGTTTTCATCCACCTGCCCGTTGCAGTTATTATCAACCTGGTCGCATACTTCGGGCAGAAGCGAACACGCCTTGGGCACCGGACCGCCAATGCGCAGTGTGCTGTAATACTCTTCTGCACCCCAGCCGTCGGTATTTTTTAACTGCGGCCCGGCAATCACATCAAACCCAGTCCCATTGTAGGAATAACACTGGACGCCATCGGCATTTCGGCCACAGACCTCCATTTTTTTGTCGCCATTGACGTCGCCCATGCGGATGGTTCGGTACTGATTCGGGTTCGTCCAACCGTTGTCATCCTTAAAATCTTCGATGACCACCTCGTCAAACCCGCCATCCTTGATAATATAACACGCCAAATTGGCGTTACCGCGAATGCAGAAATCGTCCTTGCCATCGCCGTTGATATCGCCGGTGCGGAACGTCGAATAATTATCGTGGTCATTCCACCCATGTGCATCTTCAAGACCTGGCCCACGTACAGCCTCGCCCATACTCGTTTTCTGTGACGGGTAGCAGACGATGCCTTTCGAGTCACGTGCACAGATATCCATGAGATGATCACCATTGATATCTGCCATACGAATGGACTGGTAATAAACGGGATTGTTCCATCCTTCTTCGTCACCCCAGGGAGCGGCTACGAAATCGGGTGCGAACTTGTCGCCTTCCGAAAGCCAACACCGGAATCCCTTGCCCCCACGCCCGCAAATATCCACTTTGCCATCGCCGTTAATGTCTCCTGTGCGTATGGTCGAATAATACCGGGCATGCGACCATCCCTGACCATCAGACATATCGCCAAGTGAAATCGGCTCTCCCCACCCATTGCCTGCCGCAGGATAGCATTTAAAGCCATCGTAAAAGCGAGCACACATATCATCGCGGCCATCGCCGTTGATATCTGCAAACCGTATGGTCGAGTAGTAAATCACATTATTGTATTGCCCACCATCGCCCATCGGCACAGATTCGGAAGCCTCGCCAAAGCCCTCACCTGTCGAAACCCAGCATTTGACGCCCTCATCATCCCTTGCACAAATATCCGCCAGACCGTCGCCGTTGTAATCCGCAAACCGAATCGTCGCATAGTTCGAAACATCGTTCCAGCCCTTGTCGTTACTCAGATCCAAAACGAGCTTATATTGTGTAAGGTCACCGGATTTAGAGAATGCACAGTAAATCCCGTCGGCACCGCGCGCACAAATATCAGCAGCACCGTCACCATCGACATCGGTATTCTGGTTATCGTAGATCATCGACTGGTACATGGGGTCTGCATCGGAATTGCAAATGCCTTCCTCGTCTACGAGGCCGTCACAGTCATCATCGACGACATTGCAAACCTCTTCGGACGGTGTGCAGCCCATCTCAGCAAAAAATCCCAGGTGTGAAGCGACATACCGCTGTGAACCATCCGATGGTTTATTCATCACCCCACGACTTGCAATCACCATTGTCGAAGAACCACCGCCATCCAGGTTAATGCCGTAATACACCCCAAGACGTGCCATATGCTTGCCAATCTGAGACAAGGTCATACCCGCGCTTATACCGGATCGGCCATCGTTGACAATCATATAAAAATACCGACCGCTCTTGTCTATGCCGGCTACGGTTCGCGGTGCCACGTCGTAATTTTCATATATAATCGCCTCGCCATTCACCACTAAATCGAAAATTCCAGAACATGCATTGTACATCTGAGCGCGATTTTCAATGCCATGCAAGAACTGGTTCGTCTGGGAAAAACCAATCGTTGGGTAACCATCATTTTGAATATTGCTCGTGTAGGGCGTTCCGTTGCTCGCAAAATAGCCAATCGATTTATTGGTCTTCCCCATATCGAAAAAGGCTGTATTGATACCGATCTGGACGCCATAATCCGAAACGAATTTCGAGGTGGTCTTTAAGCTCCCGTTTAAATCCGGCGTTACAAAAGCCCGAATGCCTTTTGCCTGCAAGTCAACCTTGAGAATAAAGAGTTTGTTTGGCTTACCATCTTCCTTATCATGCCTGCTTCCGGTGACATCCTCCTGCCAGTATTCGACGCCCCAGTAAACCTGTTCGGCAAAACAAACAGAGGAGGACAGCACACACAGTACAAGTGCAATCAACAAGTAAATCGCGCGCATAAATACCTTCATATAAAATACATCATGGATCACGAATATCCCCAACAGCATTCCCCCAAGTAACGCCCAAGTTTTTATGTATTATACCGACGAATCGCAGGTGGTTCAAGCTCGCTTTGGCCGGCCATCTATACTGCCGCTTCTGAAGATCGGCTCCCCATAAAAAAAAGCGCGGCGTATCTTCAGATAGCCGCGCCATGAGGCCGTATGCAATAGGCCGAATGCTGCTGCGCATTCACCGAAGGTGAAAAGCAGCGCTATTCCAGGCACAAAGAAGTTAATCCCGAAGTGTAGAACCAGATTTCATCGCGCCAGAATTCGCCTTTGAAATCCCAATAAGCTTCATTGCTGCGTTTTTGGAAGGTTGCCGGTTCGGCCTGAACGGGGCCCATATCGCATTTGCCGCCATTGGCAACAATTTTAAGGCATTCGGCTTCGTACTTTCGCAGAGCCAATCGGATTTCGATGGAAACCTGGGAGGCCGAAATATCGATAGCATGAATTTCCGAAAGCGTTTTGTCGTAAATGTTTGCGATGACCGTGGCCATGTATTGCTGGCGCTGCGCAATGAGTTCGTCGTAAATTGCCTGCAGTTTGGGCCACGATGTGAAATTCGAGCTGACGTACTGGCTCAGATTGTTCCGCTCGAGGGTAAGTTGGCGAATCGACTGATGCAGCACTCGGAAAGTCGCATCATTAATCACGCGTTTGTAGATCGAATCGGGAATAGGCGAATATTCGTCCGATTCTGCGTGACGGATGATTTGGTTGTAGAAATCGCGCGTCGGCGTCTGCGCCACATAGGCTTTAAGCAGATTGGCATCGTCAATAAGGGCATGCAGTGCATCGAGGGCACGGCGTGCCGAATCGTAGCGGCACAAGCCGATAAAGGCACCGGCCTCAATGAGCAGCAAATCGGGAAGCCAGGCTTTGGCAAAAATCGGCGCTCGCAGTGCATGCGTCAATGCAAGCGCTTTACCGTGATTGCCGGCAAAAAGCTGTCCCCATGCATCTTCGAGCAGAGCATTTTTGAGGTGATGGCTGTTGACATCGATTTTGCGATAGAACGAGTCTGCTGCATCATAGGCATGATTTTCGTAGGCAATGCGCGCCAGAGCGAGCCATGCTGTATTGGTCAGCTCGTATGCGTCATTCCCTTCGATCAGCTTGAGTTCATCGAGTGCAGACTGGATATACTCGGCTGCAGTCTTGAATTTATACTCCGGTGCACGCACGGCGAGTGTTGCCAGCAACAAACGCGCACGAGGGTAATAAATCGAGCCTTTGGTGACATTTTGCAGCAGCTGTCCGGCAATACTGACATCCGGTGATGGTCCGTAAACGAGGCTGTAGCCTATAAAATAGAGGAATGCATTTCTGTCATCATCCTCGACATCCGCCTCATGAGCTTTGATGGCCTGGGGATCTGTCGTGGTATAGTTGGCGGTATGAGCGACCTGCAAAAATGCTGTCAGAGTTTTGGAGAAATCCTGCAGTTTGGCTTTGGACTGAAGTGCTCTGTCGAGATAAACCGCCGACATACCTGGTGCCCCAAGCTGTTTAAGCGCAAACCCAATGCACTGATTGGCAGCTGCACCGAGGAGTGAATCGATCGGCGGATTGAGCGATTCGCTCAGTGCCAGACAAGATTCGAGAGAAGCCACAGGCTTGGTTGGAATTTGATGGCGCCAGGCATGCACTTTGGGCACTTCGGCATCGTATGCCCGTTCGGATGCGGTTTCATCCTGAAGTTTGGCATATCTGCGGGCGACTTCGGCTTGCACCATATAGGTTTCGTAAGCCTCTTCGAAAAATTTCCTAAATACGAGCGGGATATTCGAGGATTCGACGGGGGCTAAAATCGTGTTATCCCCGATGGTCTGCGAGGCAAACTGGGCATTGTTATCTGACTCATCCTCACCGGTTTGATCATCGTCAAGACTGATGGGAGCGTTGTTTGCCGCAGGGACAGATTCGCTGTCGGCTGGCACAGGCATGGCCGAAGCAGCAGGTTCGGCAGGAGCCTGAACTTCAGTCTCGGAGGAAACCGGTTCCGGTGACGTTTGAGCCGACGCAGTATCCGAAGGTGTTTCCTGTACCGATGAGGTCTCGGGATTGGCAGGAGCAGGTACAGATTCGGCATCTGCCGGCGCCGGTGCAGACTCAGGAGCAGGTGATGATGGCGCCGGTGCAGGCTCGGGATTGGCTGGTGCAGGCGTCGATGATGCGGATGACTGCGGTGCACGCTGTGCAATGGCATCCTGAACTTTTTGAGGAATGTTGGCTTCGCGCAGTTTTTGATAGTCAGATTCGGTCAATTCCGGGATTTGATCGGCATTTTGAATAATATTGACCAAAACATCTTCAGAAACCCCCTGTTGGGACATCAGAATGATTTCCTGAACGGTGAGCGCCGAAGCTGCAGCAGGGAAAAGCAGGCAGGAAGCGGCAAATGCAATGGCTGATAGACGCAGGCGGAGTTTTGTAAACATGCTCATTCCTCCTGATTAAAGTTCCGGCAGGAAGAAACTCACGCCGACGGAAAACGTACATGGCACAAGCCATTGCGTGGGGGCATGATAGAATCGAAGGGAAGCTTCGAGTCGAAGCGCCAGCCAGTCGAGAAAGAAAATATGTGCATCGGTACCAAAGATACCCTCAGCATGCGTTTTAAGATCGGTTGCCGTACGGGATTTGTTGACTGAATTCGAAAAGACCATACCGACACCGGCAAAGATACCCCAATCGAAATGCGACAAATTAAAGGCTTCGACCGTCGATTTGCCATAAACCGGGTGGAACGTCGCCAGAAACTCGAGATCGCCGCGCTGTTCATCACCGAGCATCTTCGTCTCGATGGTATCCTGATGTTTAGTCATAAATTCCGACAGCGTCGTATCGCTGTGAGCCATCAGGATCGACCCACGGATCATGGCTCCCCACATGGCCGTAAACCGATAGTGTACATCGACCGAAATGGGAAAATAATTGTAATAATCGTCGGTCGGAATCATGCCGATATTGAGGGCAAGTTCGAAACGATTTGCAGCAGTAAAAACTGGCGTTCCCGTTTGTGCCGGCACATTCTGCGTCGTCCAGACCTCATCGAGATCATCGTCAATCGGATCGGCAAATGCACAGGGGGCAACGATAAGCAATGCCAGACAAGCCATCAAAGGACAGGCAATTTTTGCGATGAAATGATTCATTTTCCCATCCTTTTAGAGCAAGAAAGAAACGCCAAGCGTGAATTCAGAGGCTGTGCCAAGCCCTTTGTCACGTTGTTTGCCAAAGAGATACTCGCGAAAATCGATGCGCAGTCCTACAAAATCGAGGAAAACAAAGCGCACCCCAAGGCCCAGATTGCCTTCGAACGAGGCTTTGGTTTCGAAATTGCCGACATCCCCGTGTTTGAGCGCTTCGACAATGAGCACGCCAAGTCCTGCGGTCAGGTTCAAATCAAAGTGGGCAATCGCGCGATTGGCGAGTGCAAATTTACCCATAAACACAGAGAACACGGGATTCAAATCGAAGCGTGCGGTCTGGTATTCCTGCAGGGTAAGTGAACGCAATTGGGTTAAATCGGCCTCACTTCCAGTCAATTTATCGTAAGATGGGGTCAAAAAGCGCATGCATTTTTGTTTTCCTGCACGCGTCTGATTTTTCCCGACTTCATCGCTGAAGCACCCCATAAAGGAAGCACTCAACTCGAGCGAAACCCATTCTTTAAAGTGATAGGCACCGCGCAATGTGACGGGCATATAAACGAGAAAGATGTCACTCGCGATGGTGCCGATTCCCAAAGATATTTCACCGCGCCCGGCTTTTGTAAATGGTCGTGGTTCAATCACGGCAAGTGCTTTTTCATTGGCACTTTCCATCGGCGAAAGCGTGGCTTCCTGCGCATCGAGAGAAATCGCTTCCTGTGCAAAGGCATTCAAAGGCATAAAGCCAATCAGGGCGACCAAGAAGCACCAAATGATTAAAAGAAGGGATTGGGTTTGCACTGGTTTCATCTTAGATCTCATTATTTGGATAAAACCAGTCGATAGTCGATGGTCTCAGTTTCTTCATTGAGGCGCTGCGCTTCGAAAGCAACGGCTGTTTTCCCGATTTGGATGACGGCCGTCGTCGCAAGTTTATAGAGATGTCCCGATGGGAGTTTAGCCGAAAATGCGAGATCGACATCCCAGTGGGACTCTGAATTGATCGCAATTTTCTGCATCATTTTGGACATAAAGACGGGATTATCAAACAGATAATGGACGCCGCAGCCGGCAGCAACCGCATCGCCGTATGCTTTGGTTGGCTGCCCGGAGGTAAGTTCCATCCAATAAATCGGAATTCCGGAAGCCATGGCCAGATAACGTTTAAAGTTATCGTATGCCGTATCATTTTCGTTGGGCTCACCATCTGTAAAGACGATGAGGGATTTGGCATATCCGGCATTGCCCGTTTCGATGAGTTTTTGCAGTGCAGCAGAGGCGGCTTCCCAGATGGGCGAATAACCGCTCGGGGACGGGTAACTCTCCATCACAGTTGAATTCCAGACTGCTTTGGTGCGCATCCAACTCTCGGAAGCATCATAAACGCCATTGGCACCAATGCCATTGGCGAAATGCGCCGAAAACTCATATCGCTGCGAATCATCGAGGGCATCCATAAACAAATTGAGCCCGACCTTACGGTACTGCCATGGGTCTGTAGACAGTGCCGCATCGGGAATGCCCGTTTCCTGGCTGCCATCGAGGGAGGCTGAATTATCGAGCACAAATGCAAATGATCGACCATCGTTCGACAGACTCGACACGAGTGCATTCCCCGGCAGCGGATTATTCTGATAATGCGTAAAGGACGGATCCGAATTTACGGTAATCGTCGTCGGGAAAACACAATACTTCCTGGGCGGATAGTAATACTGGGTCAATCCCATCTCATCGGGAGTAAGGCAGGATGCACCTTCGATGCAATCCAGCTCCGATTCGCAGGATGTATCTTCGGATGCGGTATCGACCACGAAAAACCATCCATCCGCAAACGAAACATGATTCGCTTTAAAATTCTTGCCCGGTGTCAAAACATCTTCGAGCGCCGAATAGCGCACACCAGGCATCAGCGCATGATCAAAAGAGGTCTGAACACTAAAACGAAAGACGGCATCCGCAGGTTTTTGTGTACTGCAGGATGGCTGAACAAGCCCGAGCGGCACTGCCTCGATAATCTGTTCATCCTGAAATGTAAGTTCTGCCACCGTGTCACATCCCAATAAAAAAGCGCACAATAGCAGCAATGAAGCGTGTTTAGCGTATGGAGTCATGCCGAATTCGAACCTTAACCTCGTTGAGAGACAAACCCTGCATATACTGCCATTTTTAAAGGCAAAGGGGCAATCATTTTAATTAGCAATGAGCAAGGATGAATGAATACATAATAGTCATGTCCGGAGGGGAATTTCGTTCGTAGACAATAACCGGGCGTAAGCGTACAGCGCGCAGCACACGCTCGAAGATGCATGCGCCATCGGACAAAACTGCAAAAAAGCCCGGGAACAACGATTCCCGGGCTTACCAATCACTCTCTAATAAATTATGGAGTCTTCATATTGTTCACGACGCATGTCTTCAAGCCAGTCCAACTATCTTTACAATCGCCCAAATATTCGTCCAAACCGCCTCCATCACCCAAAAAATCGTCTATAGTGCCGCTTTTGTTCATAGAAATGAGGTCATCGCATGACAACTTAGCAGCACATTTAAAAAACAGATGGGATTCATCCAGACACTTCGTTGTTTTAAGCACTAGTTTAGTAAAGGGATCACTATTGTCCATTTGCGCATCAGAATGAGATTTGTTGTACTCATCTACACAAGACTTATAGTAATCTTGGTATGCGTATTCATCTTTATAGTATTTATCTATGACACAATTTTCCACGGCCTTGGCATCACACTTGTCACCTCCGGTCTTTTTCTTCAGAGCGTCCATGTCTTCATCCCCAAGTGTATGCAAGTCAAGGGCGACTTCCAAAAGCATCTCACAACCGGCACCGATGATGCATTTCTCGTACTTATTGTTCACATCCGCGCATAGTGGATATACAGAAGAGTAAGCTGAGGCTAGCTCATCCGCTTTAAAATCCTTAATCATTTTTGCGCTGACATCCTTATTACCGTCTGCACAAACTTCAACGGCTTCTACATAATTATCCGGGAGATCGCGCTTCTTATCTCCGTCATCGCCACAACCATAAGCAAAGAGGACAAAACCAAACACTAAGAGCGTATAAAGTTTTTTCATTCGAAAACTCCTAATAAAATTAAAAAAACTGCAAACACTGCAGTCACACGCGATAGGTTGGCGTCTTATACGATTTGTTTCACTATTTCAAATTCTTTATGCAGAAATATATTGACAATCCCCTAAAAAGTCTCTATAAGGCGCGCCGTTCGACGTGAGCATTTGCGCGAACACTTTAAAGAAAGCGAGGATGGCGGAACTGGTAGACGCGCTAGCTTGAGGTGCTAGTCCACATAAAAGCGTGGGTGGGGGTTCAAGTCCCCCTTCTCGCATCCTTTCTTTAAAACCAAATATCCATCATGCGAGGATGGCGGAACTGGTAGACGCGCTAGCTTGAGGTGCTAGTCCCGATAAAAGACGGGGTGGGGGTTCAAGTCCCCCTTCTCGCATTAAAGACGCTTTTAAGCGTCTTTTTTTTTGGCTTTTTTTTAGGCTGTTTTATAATCCGTCGTTCAATGTGTTGTTCCAGGGGCACCCCTCAATACCCCTGTTGCCACGGAATGGATTGAATGGAGGAAATAATGCGCTCAGAACAAACTGTCTTGATTGTGGGATGTCAGCCCAGTATCGAACGCATTCTTTCTTCGGCATTTCAACGTCAGGGTTACCGAGTTTTAATCTCCGATTTCTTTGATATCCTTCCATTCGAAAAAACACCCAACTGCATCCTCATTCATCTCGACGAAAGCCAATGCATACAGGCCAGAAAATTCCTCGAACAGCCGGCACTGGCTTATTGCAGGCGCATCCTGATCATCGATTCGCACTCAAGTCGGCTCCGTCAATGGAGCATCGACATTCCCATCGATGACGTCATCTTTAAACCTGTACGACTCAGAGAATTGCTCGCCAGAGTCAAACTGATACTCGAGCGTGAAGTGACGCTGCCGGGACAGGAAACGACCGTCGATGAACTCGATTTTGCACAGCGAATGCAAACGCTGACCGATGAACGTTTTACCGGACTCGTCCAATTTGCTGCCAAACACGTCGATGCAGATCTCTACTTTGTGCGGGGAACCATCTCCGGTATACGTGTCGGCCGAAAAATTCAGAAAACCGCTATCGGTGCCTTATGGCGCGTATTTCCCGCCGTTCATCACATCAAGCCAAAAGTCAGGCTGCCCGATTGGGCACTCGAAAATCCACTGGACTGCGATCAGAATCAGTTCATCTCTATCGTCGTCCGAACCGGCGGATTCTTTCATGATATTTTTGGAGATAACCGGCAGCTTCAGGTTATCTATCGCATCAACAGTCTCGAATATGAACGCGTCTATCGGGATTTGCCGCGACAGGTACGTCAGATCATCCAGCATTTTGATGGTGAGCGGACTTTCGAAGAAATCATGGATACACTCAATCTGGATGAAATGCTGCTCATGCAAATTGTCCGAAGACTGCTGGATGAATCCCTCATTGTAGAATGCTCACTGCCACGCAAGGGAAAAGGCCAGGAAGTTCCGCTGAGCGCATGGATTCAAAGTGGTGCCAGCAGCGCGGAAATCAAACGCGCACTGATTTCACAGCAGAATGTTGATAAACCCGAAACAGCTCTCGACGAACGAGAATCTTTTTCAAGTGTTTATCCTTCACAACAGAATGTTTATGAACCCGGAGAAGAACCCACACCCAGTGCCGTTTTTTTCCTTCAAAATAGCCCACTTTTAAATACCAACACCCCAAAACAAGCCAAAACACAGCAGGACAAACAGGAAGAAAAACGCAGTGATTCTTCACAACGCAGTGATTCTTCACAACGCAGTGATTCTTCACAACGCAGTGATTCTTCACAACGCAGTGATTCTTCACAAAGTGCGTCAGCACTGGCTAGAATTCAGGCACAAAAAGAAGCCATTCTGGCTGACTTTTCCCAGAGGATGGGCATTTCCAAAAATGAAGTCAATCTGACACCGCATACCTCTGGCATCTTTTGTGCCACGCCCTCAGAATACAAACATTATTCGAGAGATGAAGTCGAAGCTCATCTTGCAAAAGCAAATGAGCCCCTGCATACAGCCAACACCCGAATACAAAAGGATAGAATCTACAGCGAACAGGAATTGCTTGCCGAAGCACAGCGCGACGAAGAACTCGCCCGTCTGCAGCAGGCCGAAGATGAAGCTGTACTCAACCTGTCTATCGATGATTCGGAAATCAATGAGGCACTGGAAGCCGAAGGACCGAATGAGCCCCTGCTTCCGGACGATGATTACGACGATGAATCAGAGGAATCAGAGGAAGAGTTCTCAGCTGTCGAATTGTATAAAAACAATCCCGACCACAAATATGAACTCTCACCCGAAGCCTGGAAAGCTCAGATCATGAAGAGACTTCATGCCGATGAGCAGGCTCGCGACGAAAAAGTCATGCGCATATTAATCTACGTGTTGATCGCCGTCATTTTCATACTGGGTGCCATTATTTTGTATAAAAATGTTCTGTCCAGTCATTCGACAGAAGTCGTGTCACCCGACGTCAAAATCACAGAAGAATAAAAAAAACGCCCCAAAGGGGCGATACATCCCAAGCACCCCGCTGGGGTGCTTGACATCTTCTAAACATTGTGACGTCTGCGGCGACGCATCCCCAGCGAGGTTCCCAAAAGAGCAAGCCATGCAAAACCACAGAGCGAAGAAGAGGATTTCGGGCTCGCAGAACATGACTCAGAAGAGGATTTCGGCGTCACAACACAAAGCTCAGAGTCGGCACACTGAGGATCACCGCAATCCATCAAACCATCGCCATTGTTGTCTTTTTGATCATTGCAAACTTCCGGCTGGCACCGCAGCTCAGATCCACATTGCGGGTCCTGACAATCAATGAGGCCATTGGCATTATCATCGATATTGTTCTGACAATTCTCGATTTGACAATGAATATCCATCGAACACTGCGGATCGTAACAGTCAATCATGCCATTGGCATTATTATCGACACTGTCATTGCAGATTTCCGGCTGACAGATGATTTGGGATAAACACTGCGGATCCTGACAATCGATGAGATAATTCTCGTTATTATCGATACCGTCATTGCATATTTCAATGGCACAGATTTTAAGCCCACTGCACTCGGGATCTTCACAGTCGGCGAGTCCATTTTCGTTATCATCCACACCATTTGTGCAGTCTTCTGGCTGACAAATTTTGAGTTTTTTACACTCGGCATCGTTGCAGTCGATGATGCCATCTTCGTTGTCATCTACGCCATTGGTGCAATCTTCGGGTTGACAGCGTTTGACTTCGGCACATTGCGGATCATCGCAATCGATGAGGCCGTTGTTATTGTCATCCTTATTATTCTGGCAATCTTCCGGGATGCATTCCGAAAGAATAAAACAGTAGGGATCCTGACAGTCAACGCGGCCATCACCATTATCATCCACTTTGTTGGTGCAGTCTTCGGGTTCTTCGGCGGCAAGATCATCGACGACACTGGCGATAAAATCATAATGATCGCTGACCATCGTCACTGCACCAAGGAACTCGCAATCTTCGTAACCATAACTCGTCACGCCGCCGACAAACTCCATGCCATCACGCGTAAAGAATGTCGGCCCCCCCGAATCCCCCTGACAAGTCCCGGTTGAAGAATCATTAAAATAAATAAATCCCGTATTGGCCGTATACCAGCCATCACAATACTTGCTTCGCTCAGCTTTCTTAGCCGGGCAATAGGCATACACTTTATAGGAAGTTTTATATTTGGTCCCTGCAGACATATCGTTGTTGGCATCGGTCTTGCCAAATCCAACGGTGGTGGCGGTTACCCCACCGGCACCGTCCACTTCTGCTTTTGTAATATCATGAAGTTTCGGCATCGGCAGTGTCGGGGACGCTATCGAAAGCGGAACAGACTCTTTAAGCTTTAAAATCGCAATATCGTGTTGTATGTCCGTTGATGTACAAACAAATTTGGGATGCGTATAGAATTTCTCAATTTCGTAAATCTGACGCAACGTTTGTTCGCTCTGACCAATGCCTACGCGCATGACCGGACGATAATTTTCAATATTCTCATCATCCCCTTTGCAGTAGGAAATGCAGTGTCCGGCTGTCAGTACGTAATTCGGGGTTATCAGCGTTCCGGTACAAAAAACGGAATTGTAACTACTGCCATAATGCATAACAAGCGCGACCGTCGAAAGATAATCATCACCTGTCACGCGAGTACCATTGATAATCGGCAGTCTCTTGGCGGCAATGTCCGCAAGTTCCAAATCGACTTGTTCACAGTCCGTGCATTGATTGGCATCGCACGAAACCATCAAGGCAATACAACTGCTAAACAGAGCAATCATGATGGATTTTTTTAGCATGTTCCTTCTCCATGCCTTTCCACTCCGACAGGAAAGGCATGATCTAGTAGCACTCGTTTGAGTTAGACTCAATGGTATGGGGTATTTTTTTTTGATTTTATAGGCAAGGCTATGCGCTCACCGCGCATACGCCCAGCCGCACGCCTATGTGCCGTCTGCACATACGGCGCGCCGCCGCCGCTATCTGCGATATGCGCCGGCATCTTTACAAAACGACCATACCGCCATCCCCGCTTGACAATAGATGAGGCGAAATCTAATGTAAAATGCCGAAGCTTTCATGTTTCTGGTTATTCACTATTCACTACAAACCTAATCCACAAATATCCAATATTTCATCCGTGGATTCCCCACTTCGGGCTCACCCACGGCGATTCGCTGCGAATGATACGCCCCTCCGGGGCATGACAATTAACTGCTAACTGCTAACTGCTAACTGTATGGGCTGCAGCCCAGCTGAATCATAACCATTTTGAACGTTTCCAAAGGAATTCAACAATGCAAAAAAAAGTCACATGGATACTTTGTAGTTTAGCCATTCTTGCATGTTATGGCTGTGGCGATGATTCAGGATCGGCCGATCCCGCCGAGAACAAAGGCTGTACCTTCGAGGCTGCCTACTGCGACGGCAATGTCCTGCACACATGTCTGAATGGTGATGAAAAAACAGAAACATGCACAGGCACCTGCAATTCAGACCAAGGCAAATGCATCCCCGGCGAGAATGACAAAATCCCCGAATGCGGCGAAAACCGGCACTACGACGAAACCGCCGGTGAATGCGTCGATAACGAACCCGCCGAACATACTTGAGACGATCCTAACCAGCACTACGACGAAACCGCCGGAGAATGCGTCGATAATGCTCCCGCCGAACATACATGCGACGATCCACACCAGCACTACGACGAAGCCTCAGGTGAATGCGTCGATCCATCCCCCAAGGACTGTGATTTGGAGCAATATTGGGACGAATCCGAAAAGTCCTGCATCAATGTTTGTCCATGCAACCAGGTTTATGACAAAAACACGGCCAAATGTGTCGAGAACAACCCATTTTCCAAGCTTTCCTCCAAAGAACAACAACGACAACTACAACACGCCCTCAAAGAGACGGCCATGGCCTTTTATCGCAAGGGCGATAACATCCAATACGAAGACGCCAGGCGTTCGATGTATATCGAGCCCGAAGTAACGACCTCACAACAAGTATCGTATTTGACATGCAGCGGTTTTGTCCATGCTGTGTTTCGTCAGGCCCTCAATATTAAACTTCCCCTCGGATCCATTCAATACGGCGCCTATGGACATAGTTTTTCAAATAATAAAGAAAACAAAGACATCATCTATTATCTAGAAGGTGACAATCTAAAAGAAGTAATAGAGAAAGCACAAACAAAAAATGATTTACTCGAAAAAATACAACCCGGCGATGTCATCGCTTACCATCAGTTTCATTATGATAAAGAGAAGAAGAAAACGACCGCTAATTCAGGACATGTCGTTTATATTTATGATTTAATTAAAGATAATAAAGGAACTACTATCGATGCTCGCATTTTGCATTCCAACAGCAGCTTTGAATATGTAGATCCCCCAAATGATGACCACAGAACGACGAAATTGAGCGCCAGCCTGAGTTGGAACAACAAAGAGGATGATGAAGAAAACAATAAACTTAATGGTAATCTGATCGACACCCCTACCGGCGTTCATGAGGGAACCATCCAAAAAACGCTGTCTTCGAAAGTACTCAATTACGATAGTACCAAAAATTCTACACAGTTTGTAGTGATGCGTCCCACCAATAACCCCAAATCCTATAAACACATCCAGGTAAGCAACTACAAAGATGAGGATTATCCAAAATGGGCAACCAATACCGAAATCACAGATATTGATTATAATATCACAGATGCTGCATACTGCCGCATGAAGTATCACGATATCGAGATTGAAAAAACGCTCGACGTTCACCCCGGCAGTACTGTCGAACCCGGGCAGGATCTGACCTATACGATTAAGATTATCAACCACAGTGATAACAATTACGATCCCATTTATATCACCGAGGAGCTGTCGGAATATGTCAGTCTCAAAGACGCAGGCGGCGGCACTTTATATGAAAAAACGAATGATAATAATAAGGATGATAAAGACAAGGTTGCCTGGTATATCCCAACGATCAAAGCTGGCGAAACCCATGAAACAACCTATACTGTCACAGTAAAAAACGATCCCGGTCTACTGGGAAAGGTAATTAAATCGAATGGTGCAGTGGCCAAAATCAAATCCAAAGAAATCGTCAATACCATTGCTTACAATCTTTGTACTCAACAAATAAAAAAAGTAAAAGATAACTACGAACTGATCTCCCAAGAAGGGAAATTAAAAGGATTGGAAGCCATCCAGGAAACCTATAAAGTACTTAGTTATGATATTCCTCTCACAGGCATGAAACTCGGGGCGCTGTATCTCCAAGAAGGAATGAAAGAAAAAGATTTTCCTGAAGCATTTAAAGGCGATACTCCCCAAGCTCCCTATTACGACAAAGGCAAACCACATTACGATGAAAACAAGAATGAGGCGTTGCTCATCTCCAGATATCAAGAAAGTAATGTACAAAAGGCCCTCGTTCTCAATACCAAACATGCACTTGCGGGGATGGTACTCAACCACTATTATGGCGGTGTCAGCTCTACTTATTCCATCAATCAAAATAAAAAAGTCTACACAGAAAAGGCCGCTGTCAAGAGTTATGAGAATTCTACCGGCTCCCAAACCCGTGTCGACCGTCAGGTTCAGATCTATCCCGAAACACTGCGCGACGGCGATATTCTCATCTATGCCAACACACTGGATACCATTACTAAAGAAGACGGCACCTATGCCTATATTTTCCTGGACGGTAAATTCCAGGGGGTAAACAGTGCAGTTAATGCCCCCAAAGAACTTGCCGTCAAGAATGGTGTCGCTCCCAAATATTTTACAGAACATAAAAAAGCGCAGGTCAGCATGATCGAACGCTTTGGTGACATGCCCAAAATATTCGGCAAAGATTTCTATGTCATTCTGCGGCCGGCATTGACGATGAAAACAGGCTGCAAAGACGATTAGATCTCGTTCTCCGGGCTTAATTCAGTCAGTTATCATCACGAATTTTTGATATAACGACGTTCCCCGGCGTCCTCCAACCTATAAATGGCATCCGGCGCGTATCGGCTGCAGGCCGATAGCGGCGGACATGCCTGGCGTATCGCGTCAGCGATAGACAGGCAAAAAATTAAGGCTCAGGATTAGATTCGCCGCCTGAGTTTTCATCTTCACCGGCAGGCTCAGTCCCGGTCTCTTCGGGCGGAACGAACTCAATTTGGTTGGTTTCGTCACGACCATACGGATAGTCGGCCTCAACGTAACAGAATTTTTGATCGCCGATGTCGTCGCGACAGGCATAACCACTGCGGCAGTCACTTTTGGACTTGCATTTTTTTAAGCAGTAACTGATAGACGAAGTAAATTTGACGCAAACTGCATTATCGGGACATTCTTCGTCACCTTCGCAATTGACTACAATACAATAACCGCTTGGTGAATCAGTATCACAGATCATACCGGACGGACAGTCGTTCGAAGTATCACATTTGTCGCCCAGAGAAGCCTCACAGCCCATGAGCAGAATCGGTATGATGAAAAGAGCCAGTTTTTTCATGAAAACCCCGTTATTAATTCGGAATTCAGAATTCGAAATTCGGAATTATGTTAGAATTCTAAAAGTATTATCTAAAGTATTTAGTTTCTTTAGCTTCTGAAAATCACTCAGTTTTTGGTTGTTCAATTCCGCATTCCGCATTCCACATTCCGCATTAGATTAAAACCATTTATTCCTTCTTTTCATCCTTTTCAGCATCGGATTAATTCGGAATTTAGCCCTGTTTGTGCGCAGCTGAATATGCCAGCACACGAGTACGATACACCAAAGCAAATCCAGTATAAATATAATATCGAACATCACTCGGTGCGTGCCCGAAATCATCGCCAGTGCAATGGTCAGCCCCACCAGCATAAAAGTGAGGCACAGACGCGTTGCCAGGCTATTGAGCCCATTGAGCATGGGTTTATTGATATTATCCGGGATGCGAATCGAAAGGCCATCATGTTCCAGATCCTGCATGACCTGAGTAATCTGTGATGGCGCAGAACTGCAGAACTCCGAAAGGGACAGCCCAGCCCGGAGGGCAATATTCATAAGATTTCCCGATTGAACGTTACCCAAAAAGAGTTTTTCCGAAAACTGAGCCAGCGTCCTGACAATATCGAGATTCGGGTTGAGGTATTGAATGATGCCTTCGACATTGATGAGCGCACGCACGGCGTTGGTAAATTCAGAAGGGATCTGGACTGCGAATTTTTGTCCGGCTGCGACAAATTCTGCGGCAAACGCGGCCACATCAATTTTCTTAAGCGATGTGACGTAATACTTTTGCAGGATGGTCGAGATTTCTGTCTCGAGTTCCTTAAGGATGACGCGCTTTGTGGGATGCCCGAGGGAAAGCAGGGTACGTGAGATAGCCTTGCAATCGCCGAAATGCACCCCCATGATGAGATGCGTGAATTCCGCACGCTGTTGAACCGAAAAATTGCCGATGAGCCCAAAGTCGAGCAAACCGATTTTGCCATCGGGCATGGCAAAGACATTGCCGGGATGAGGATCGGCATGAAAGACGCCTTCCTTGAAAACCATATCGAAAGCAATATTGAGAATGGCATCGGCCATTTCGTGAGCTTGTTCGGTATCCGGCGTGACCGTCGTGATTTTCTGCCCCAGGAGTTCGCGCATCACGAGGATGTTTTGACGCGAAATCTCAGGGTATGGCGTGGGAAAGACGATCATCTGATGTTCGCGGTAATGCTCGATAAAATACTCGATATTCCGCATTTCATTGTTAAAATCGAGTTCCGCAATGATGGAACGTTCAAACTCGGCAATGAGCGCGGGCAAATCGAAATAGCTGATCTCCTCGATATTATTGTCGAGTGTTTTGGCAATGATATTGAGGATGTCGATATCGCTGCGAATGAGCGGCAACAGTCCCGGGCGTTGAATTTTGACGACGACATGATCGCCATTTCTGAGAACAGCGCGGTGAACCTGGGCTATCGATGCCGATCCAAGCGGTTCTTCTTCGATGGTCTCGAAAACCTTGTGATAATCGTCATAAGCGTCGTTCAGAATGCCTTCGACGGTTTCGAAAGTCATCTTGGGCGAACCATCCTGAAGTTTTTCGAGTTCCTTGACAAAATTCGGCGGCAGCAGGTCATAGCGCGTCGAAAGCATCTGACCGAATTTAATATAGGTCGTACCCAATTCTTCGATCGTCGCCCGAATTTTGGGCGCCAAATCGGCAGACGAATCATTGAATGTATTGAGCAGTTCACTCGAGGATTCGAACTGCGCACCATCACGAATGACGCGCACGATATTGCCAAACCCGAATTTGCGGAGCACATTGGCAATCGTCGCAAAACGCTGCATGTCGTGAATCACAACACCAAATCTGGAGATAGACTCTTTCTTTTTGATATCCGTAGCCATTTGTTAATTCGCAATTCGCAATGCACAATGCGCAATTGAATGACAATACCTAAGGTTTTAAGCTGAAGTTATAGGTGAATGAGTTTTTAATTCGTAATGCGTAATGCGTAATGCGTAATTGAACAACAATAACTCAAGTTATGATCTGAAGCTAAAGAAACCAGATTCTTTAGAAATACCATTGAGAATGTCACAATAATTACGAATTACGGATTACGAATTACGCATTGAAAGATGTAGTGTTTCGAGGGCATGGCAGAAATCTGCCGGAAAAGGTGACTCAAATTGACAGAGCGTACCGAGAATCGGATGCATAAACTCGAGTTTTCCTGCATGCAGAGCGAGTCTCGATATGGCCTTATGTCTGGCAATCTTGTCGGGAGCATATAAGGAATCCCCCAGAATGGGGGCGCCATGGTCGCTCAGGTGAACACGCACCTGATGCGTCCGCCCAGTCTCTAATAAACAAGTTACCAAAACAAATCCATTCCCATTTTTATCGAGTACGCGAAAATTGGTAATTGCGCGTTTTTCCGCTTCAAATCTGGACGAAAACTTGACGCGTTGGGTGGGGTGCCGCCCATAAGGTGTATCGAATCTGCCCGAATCGGGCAATTTGGGGGCATAGCAAATTGCCCAGTATTGGCGCGTAATTTCGTGTTTTGCAAACATCGCCGTGAGCTTTTCGTAAGCTGCCTGGCTGCGGGCAATGAGCAATAGTCCGCTCGTTTCAGCATCGAGGCGATGCACAATGCCCGGGCGATCAGGTTCCCCGACTTGCGCAATCTCGGGATACTTGGCCAAAATTCCATTGATGAGCGTTCCATCGCGATGACCGGCACCCGGATGTACGACCAATCCTGCAGGTTTGTCGATCACGAGGAGATGCTCATCCTCATAAACCATCCTAAAATCGATGTTTTCCTGCGCGATAACTTCACCATCCGGCTGTTTTTCTGGCTCATCCCACGAGACAAGTTCACCCACCGATAATTTGCGTCCGGCTTTGGTGCAGACATCGCCATTCACCATGACTTGACCGGCCTCAATGGCCTGCTTGATCTGCGCTCGCGGCCACTCCGGGGATTGACTGGCTATGAAGACATCCAGACGGATATTGGGGGATGGGACGGTTTGGGCAGGCATTTTAATGCGGAATGCGGAATGCGGAATGCGGAATGCGCAATTGGGATGCAAAACGGAAGGGTGACTCTGAAGTTAAAGGTAAATGGTTTTCAAATTAGCAGTGAGCAGTGAGCCGTGAGCAATTGGAATGCAAAACTAAAGGACGCCTCTGAAGCTAAAAAACAAAATTCTTTAGGAATAACCTTGAGCATCCTCTAACTGCTAACTGCTAACTGCTAACTGCTAACTGCTAATTGCTAATTGCTAATTGCTAACCGCAATCCCCGAATGATCTCAGCAAACACGTCATCCGGCGCCAAATTTCCGTCGACGACGATGGCATGGGGATGGCTTTCGGCCACGCGATCGAAGGCATTGGCGACATCGATGAGAGTTTGGCGTTTTTCGAAGGGATCGAGCGACTCGCGGCCTTGTTTCATGCGTTCCAAAGCCGTATCGACATTCAGACGAACATAGACCAGAATGTCAGCCTCGGGCGCAAACAAGCGATTGTATTCCCCGATTTCATCCTGGAGTGCGCACAATTCCTCAAGGGTAGGAGCATGATCAAAAGCATCGCGCCGAGTTCCCTGATATGCAATCGAGCTATAGAAATACCGGTCTGTAAGCACAACGGCACCGCGCTGTATTGCCGGTAAAATGCACGATACGAGATGTTCCTTGCGATCATCGACAAAGAGCTGGCGCTCGACTTTTGGAGACAAACGCTCTTTGGCTTCGCGAATCTGGCGGCCGAAATAGCCTTTGGTGGGCTCGGCAGTCATGCAAATATCCTCGATGCCCTGCGATTGCAGCCACTCCGAAAGACGCCGAATTTGCGTCGATTTGCCGGCACCGTCGATGCCCTCGAATGCAATGAGTTTTCCTTTGAGTGTGAGCATAACTAAAGTGTGAGTCTGAAGCTAAAGGGGAAATGGCTTGTTAATTCGCAATGCGCAATGCGCAATGCGCAATTGGGATGCAATCCTAAAATAAAATTCTGAAGCTAAAACAATCCGATTCTTTAGAATTACCATTGAGAATACCTGAATAATTGCAAATTGCGAATTGCGCATTGCGCATTAGTCAGTGAATACGTCATAGTGAATATTGAATAGTTTAACCAAGCCCTCTCGCAGCTGCAGCGAATACATCCCCTCTCTGGCCGTAGCTCTTGAACATATCGTAGCTCGAGCAGCCGGGAGACAACATGACAACTTCGCAGCCATTGTCGCGGGCATACGCATATCCACGCTCGACAGCTTCCTCGAGGGTCTTGCAAAGCGTGATTGGACAAGGCTTATCGCCCCATTTGGCTTCAGCCATAAACCGATCGGTGAGTGCCCCAATGAGCATGATTTGACGCACATTCTTTTGCATGGCGTCGATCCACGCTGTCAGCGAAAGTCCTTTATCGACGCCGCCCACGATGAGCACGGTCGATTTATCGACCGCCGCGAGTGCCGCCATTCCCGCATGGGGATTGGTCGCTTTAGAATCGTCGATGAATTCGACACCATTGAGCGTGCAGATATGCTCGATGCGGTGTTTGGGCAGCTGGTAGCTGTCGATGGCCGCCACAATTGCGTCAAACTTGCATCCCATTACGAGACAGGCCATCACACTGCCCATCACATTCATGGCATTGTGCGCACCTTTGAGTTTCAGGTCGGCCAAATCCAATCGAAACTCCTTGCCGCTGCTTCTCCTGACCTGAATCGCACCATCGCAAACGCATGCGACATCGTCATCCAAATCCGTTTCGCGAGCAGGCAAATCTTCCGATTTCTCAGCATACCAAGCCACCTGAGCCTGTGTATGCTGTTGCCAGCCGCGTATTTCCGGGTCAGAGGCATTTAAAATGGCAAGGTCAGAGGCGTGCATCACCCCGAGCGGCCTTCGCTTTGTCGCGACGTATGCTTCCCAATCCCCCTTAAAATACTCGCTATGATCTTCGGCAATGTTCGTCGCAATCAGGATGTGCGGCTTGAATTCCGGGCAAAATACGAGCTGGAAAGCGCTCGTCTCGACGACGTAACAGTCGGGTTCTTCTTCCATAACGACCTGACACAGCGGAATGCCAACGTTCCCGCCCATCTTGTTCGCAACGCCGCAGACATTGAGAATATGCGACGTGAGCGTCGTCGTTGTCGTTTTACCGTCGGTTCCCGTAATCGCAACAATCGGCTTGGTCGCCGCCCTGAATCCGAGTTCCAACTCAGCAATCACGGGCACATTCTTTTGTCGTGCTTCTTCGAAAATCGGTGTCGATGGTTCAAGCCCGGGGCTCGTGACGATAATTTCAGCATCGGCAATTTCGTTGTGCCCCAGAATGAGCCGCGTGCCGGCGGGTAGCTTGGCCTCAAATTCCGCACGTTTGCTCTCATCGGCACTGTCCGAGGCAATGATTTCTTTACCGAAACGGGCGAGCAGCTGTGCAGCAGCAATGCCGGAAGAACCGAGCCCGAAAATGGCGATCTTATGATATTGTGGTAATGGGTCTTTCATCGATTATCCTTTGGGACGTCGCTATTGCCTGCGGCAATACGCGCCGCGTCAGAGACGTTCCACGGAACGTCTCTACGAAATATTTGTGCGATCTTTGCGACGTGCGAATCGCGCGTCGCTACCGCTCGCTTTCGGCCTATTACCTGCGGCAATACGGCCTGCGGGCGTCGCTATTGCCTGCGGCAATACGCGCCGCCTATCCGCGTTCCATCCACGCAGTGCGCGTCCATTCGTGCGGGCGTGCATCGTGCGAAGCCAAACCGCATTTGGCAATAAAGTAAAAGTGAAATGCCCTTGTTCCGGACAATTCCGGATGAAAACTCGTCACGAGTACCAGGTCATTCTCTGCAGCCGTAATGACATCATGCGACGTCAATATACTACGGGTATTGCCCCATATTCTGCGAATGCCGGGAGCCCGGATATACACGAGTCTTTCTTTGGTCTCACATATTCCCGGAATGCTGACTTCTTCGTAAAAACTCGAAAGCTGCGATCCAAAGATATTGCGTTCAATCTCGCATTCAATCAACCCAAGACAAGGTTCTTCGCCAACGACCTTATCGGCACACAAAATGGCACCGGCACAGGTTCCCCAAACGTGCATGCCGTCTTGTTTTACGGCATTGACAATGGCCGTATCGACCTCAAATCCGCGCAGCAGGCGGCGAAGACAGCTCGACTCGCCACCGGGAATAATCAACCCCGCGCATTGAGCCAATTCTTCGGGGCGCGTAACATAAATGGGCTCGATGCCGCAATCGCGCAGATGTGCCCCATGTTCGCGATATCCCCCCTGAAGTGCAAGTACCCCTATTGTTTTAGATGCCATTGATCGTTGTGAGCTCTATATGGTGAGAGAATAAAAATGCGCAATTGGCAATTCGCAATGCGCAATTTTTTGACTACCCAATGATATTTCTAAAGAATAACGTTTCTTTAGCTTCAGAGTCTAACTATAGTTATTATCATTCAATTGCGCATTGCGAATTGCGCATTGCGAATTAAATGCCGCGTTTTGCCAGTCTGGCATCTTTCGAGAGATCGTCGCAGTTGATGCCAACCATCGGCTCACCGAGGTTTTTCGAGACTTCGGCGAGTAGTTTGGGATCGTTGTAATGGGCTGCAGCCATAACGATGGCGCGGGCGCGCTTGGCGGGGTTACCCGATTTAAAGATCCCCGATCCAACGAAGACGCCATCGCATCCAAGCTGCATCATGAGTGCAGCATCGGCGGGTGTGGCAATGCCGCCAGCTGCAAAGTTGACGACCGGCAGACGTTTGAGTTCGCGGATTTTAAAGGCCAAATCGACCGAAATGCCGTGATTCTTGCAGAATGTATAGACTTCATTATCTGTCAGACCACAAAGTTCTGCAATTTCGCGATTCATCGTACGCATGTGACGAACGGCTTCGATAACATCGCCGGTACCGGCTTCACCCTTGGTGCGGATCATGGCTGCACCTTCCTGAATGCGGCGGCATGCTTCGCCCAATCGCGGGCACCGCACACAAACGGGATTTTAAAGAGGTGCTTATTGATATGGTTTTCATCGTCAGCCATCGTCAGAACTTCACTTTCGTCGATATAGTCGATTTCGAGTGCTTCGAGAATCTGAGCTTCGACAAAGTGGCCGATGCGGGCTTTAGCCATAACGGGAATGGTGACGGCATTTTTGATTTCTTCGATGAGTGCAGGATCACTCATGCGGGCGACGCCGCCTTCCTTGCGGATGTCGGCAGGAACGCGCTCGAGAGCCATAACGGCGACGGCACCGGCTTCCTGGGCGATTTTGGCCTGCTCGGCATTGACGACGTCCATAATGACGCCGCCCTTAAGCATCTGAGCGAGATTGACATTAATTTCGTATCGGTCGTTCATGTTTTGTTCCTTTTTTGGGAAAAAACTTTTCTTTTGTGCCAAAAGAAAAGGTTTTCCCCAAACCCCTTTCCAAAAGAAAAGCTAAATTATATGCCAATTAAGGCTTTGTTTTACGTGATTGTTGAAAGCCAACGGTTTGAAAGAAATCATTGCACATTGCGCATTGCGCATTGCGAATTAATCCTCCGTGACGATATCGGGAATGGCATCGATGGGGCCTTTGCCCAATCGAATGAGTTTAGGAACATCGGTCGTCATATCGATGACGGTCGAAGGCTCGGGCGCGATGAGCCCACAGTCGATGATGGCATCCAGAAACGGCAATCTGTGTGCAATTTCCTCGGGATCGCTGAACTGAACATTCTCGGGAGATGGCACTGAAGTCGTAATGATGGGCGCATCGAGATTTTCGACGAGCATGCGTGTCACCGGATGATCAGGCACGCGAATACCGACGGTGACGGATTTGCTGATCAAGAGTCGGGGCACTTCGCGGGAAGCCGGCAAAATGATCGTATAAGCACCAGGCAGAATGCGCTTCATGAGACGGTAAGCCACATTCGAAACAACGGCATATTTGGCGATATTCTTAAGATCAGGGCAGATGAAGGAAAGCGGGTGTTTTCGATCTTTCCCTTTCATCTGATAGACGCGCTCAACCGACTTTTTCTGCATCATATCGCATCCGAGACCATAAATGGTATCGGTGGGATAGACGACGAGGCCACCCTCTTTAATAATATCTGCAACGCGCCCAACTTGTCTGGCATTGGGCCATCGTTCATCGACACAAATGCGAAGCATATCAGTCCTCTTTTTTGGCTTTAATCAGCTCAATTTTAGGCTCATCGGGATTGGCCTTGTAAAAGAGCAGGATATGCCCGATCTGCTGCACACAGGCGCTTTGCGTCCCCACAGTCAAAGCAATGGCAACTTCTTCGAGCGTCTGTTCGCACGTATTGACGACTTTGACCTTGACGAGTTCATGATCGAAGAGGGCTTGTTCGAGTTGTTTTACAACGTTTTCAGTAACGCCTGCCTGTCCAACTTGCACAATGGGCTTAAGCGGATGCGCCAAACCTCGCAGCTGCCGGCGCTGTGCGCCTTTTAATTTGGGGCTGAGTTTTTGAATCAGACCTGTTTGCATAGTGTTTGTCCTCAAATGGGAAATCAAAATAAAATCCCCCAAAAGCTGAGTCTTTTACGCCATGCGCATAGATGAATCAATTTCTTTTGATGTTTGCTCTGCTAAAAAACCTGCTTTTTCCTTTTTGATAGAACGGGCTTTCGGCGCTGCCGATACGCCCGCTTGCGCTCGCCTATGCGCAAAATGCGCATACGGCTCGCGATTATTTGTTTAAAAAACGTATTCATACGGCGAAGTATGCAACGTTCCTGTGCCTGACATGAATCCCTCACACAACGCCCCCCCTTTCCCAACGCAACGTTGACCAAAACCACTCAAAGCTACACAGACTTACTTAAACCCACACAAACCCACACACTTCTAGGAAACCCAAGGGTTTCCGCTTTCCCATTCCCACCCGCCGACTCGCCGTCCTAACCCAAAATACGCGCGGTCCTGGCACACCACTCCCTTTCCGACTTGAACCGTCGTAAAAAAAAGCATCCCGATGTGCCTGGCATGTACGGCATTTCAGCATCAGGCTCCGCGTCCGGCATCCTAAAACTGTCACCGCCCCTGGGTTTGCCATACATTATGTCGGGGCTTGCTCTTCGGTTAGACAAAACCGGATGTAAACATGCATCACCTCGCTGGAACCAGGAAGGAACGATTCCTTCACTATTAATGATGCCAACGAGGATCGCTTTGTTACATTTTTTTTTGCATTTATGTTGAAACGATTTAGACAGAGAGAACCTGAGTTTTGAGTAAACGATTGGTTTGCTACATTACCGAGGTTTCGCTATTGCATTGACGAGCATATTCATTCTGTCTGCAGACTCGCCTAGGATTCTGCCCAATCCAAACAATGACATCGTGAGCGGATTTTCGGTAGATGTATCACTCAAGATGACAACACCGATTTTTTTATCTGGGATAAACGCAATACTTGAGCTGGCTGTGCCAGTTCGTCCGTTGTGCCAGATGAGTTCTTTCATACTATCCTGTACCGATGTCTCGCCAAAGAGCTGAGAGAGGTTGCCAACTCCCAAAAGCCAGTTCATCGCAACCTCGTTTACAGGGAGCATGTTTGGAGTGTTCGGTGTATTTTGACTATCAACTGCAAACAGAGGCTGAATGGAAGTTTTGAGCATTTCACGTCCAGGAAATGAATCCTCCACTAAAAACATCTGAACGAGTTTAGCGATATCCTCTGCCTTAGCCGTTAATGCACCCGCAGGAGCCATGCCTTCGTCAAACGACCAGGCTTGTGCGGGATTGCCCTCTTCATCATAACCTTGAACCAGAGGTGCCGATGGATGTGCGCTAACACTATGCAGTTCCAATACATCGGTTACGCGATGTGCAATGAGTGTTTCCCATGATTGTTCTTTTGCACAGACAGCTAACGCATGAGCCAGGATGGATGCGCCGAAATTGCTGTATTCAAGGTTATGGTCGGGATTGATTTTCGTTTTGGCAAGATCGGCCCACATTTGACTTATGGGGTATGTACGGTAGGGATCTTTCGTATTCGTGGATTCAATGAGTTCAGTGAGACTATCCGGAAGGCGTGGCAAACCAGAAGTATGTGTTGCGAGCATTCCTAATGTGATGGATTCGCTCCCGGGAATATCAATACCCTCGGGTAAACAGGCGCTAAGGGGAGTATCTACTTTGACAATGCCGTCGTTTACCATTGAGGCGAATGCCATGCCGATAAATACTTTGTTGACACTGCCCAGTTCCATTTGTGCATGCTGTGGCGATTCGATATCGAGCGTTCCAAGTCCTTTGGTAGAAACGCCATCCGGAGTTATAACTGAAATCACGAGTCCTTCGTTATACCCACGCTCTACGAATGGGACGGCGTATGGCAGAAGCATTTCGAGGGCTGCTTTTGAAGATTCGGATTCAGTATTATGGAATACAAATGAATTGGGTGTTTTGGGAAATTCTTGGGAAGCCAAAGCCGGATTTACAGGTGTTTGCGGTTGAGATTGATGAGTCGTTTTGGCGCATCCCATCATAAGGAATATAGAAGCCACCGAAAATAAAAGAATCAAGCGGGTGTGCGTGTACATGGTGAATTTCCTAACTATAAATAAAAAGCCGCGTATTTGCTTCGCAAATAGCGGCTTTCGCAGGCCGTATGCGCGTCGCGCATAGGCCGCGCCCCATCCCACAATATTAATATATTTTGGTAAACATACGTTCCCAGCGTGGTCCGACATGTCCTCCAGACCACCAAATCACCTGAGCACGGCCTTTGATATAATCGATGGGCACCTGTCCCCAGCAGCGTGAATCTGCTGAATTATCGCGGTTGTCACCCATAACGAAGACGTGATTGGGCTCAACTTTTACAGGTCCAAAGTGAGTCGATGGCAGTTCGTGCGTAATCGTCGAATAGACGGCCTCGCCATGAATTTCCTTGTTCCAGAATTCGCGGCGTTTATCAGTCAGGAACATATAATCAGACACGGTTCTCTCATAGTATGGCTGTTGAGCAACCGGCTCTCCATTGACGTAAATGACCTGATCGATAACCTCAATAGTGTCGCCTTCAATTCCGATGATGCGCTTAATGTAATCTTTTTCTTCGGCGAGTGAACTCGGATCGAGACATCCGGAATTGGTACGGGCAAGATGCAGCGCAGCTTCTTTGCGGGGGAACTGAAAAACAATCACTTCACCGCGTGCGGGAGCCGAAAACCAGGTGACATATTTATCGTAAAAAGGCAATCGGACACCATAACTGAGCTTGGTGACAAAAAGCTGATCGCCTTCGAGCAGGGTTGGCACCATCGAACGGGAAGGAATTTTAAACGGCTCGACGAGAAAAGTCCGCAAAACAAGGGCAAAAGCGAGTGCGAATAACAGACTTTCGACGACCTCGCGGGTAGTCGATTTTTTGACGAATTTCAGGCGTTTCTCGATGACATTTTTGAGTGCATCGAGGGCAGGTTCACACGTTGTGTCATTGTTTTTAAGGACATTCTCGAGATTTGAAATGGCATCCGAAACTTCTTTCTGTCGATCCTGTGCCAGTTTGGATTTGGCACGTTTTAAAAGCTTTTTCGCTTCAGGAATTAGCTTTTTCGCTTCCTTTCGAAGTTTTGGTTCACGAGTCGGATCCGGCTTGGAGGATTTCACTTCACCGGATGATTCGTTCATTTCAATTTCCGTGGGTACCTGCTCTGCATTCTGAGGTTTTGGCTCGACGGTTCCCGTATCAGATTCCTGGTTCAAATTAGTGCTCCCATCTATGGATTAGATAATATCCGGGGATTCAATGCGGAAGAGCTGTTGACCCAGGAAAATGAGATCACCATGGGAAAGACGCGTTTTATTGGCGAGTTTCATCCATGTCCCATTGGAGGAATTGAGGTCGAGAAGATAATAATTGCCGTCCTCTCTGGGATAAATCTGGGCATGGCGGCCGCTCATGAAGCGATCCTTATTAAAGACAATATCACCGGTTTCGCGTCCGAAGATGGCACCGCCTTCCGAAAGGCAGTAGACATTCTGAGTAATATTGCCGACGCCAATCTGCACGAGTTTAAAGTCCCCGCCCGATGCAGGAGAACCCATATAGCGTGTACCATCGGCAGAACGTGCCTTATTGGAGACGACCTGTTCAAAGCGTTCAAAGCGCAGAAGCTGACGCCCGGCGAGGAAACAGTCACCCGGGTGCAGACGCACCTCTGTCCTGGTCCGCAGGAAAGTGCCGTTGAGGCTGTCGAGATCCTCGACAAAAAGCTGCTGGCCTTCGACGAGCAAACGACAATGCCTTGGAGACAGAAAAGCATCCGATGGGAAGCGGGAATCGCCCGAACGACCTAAAATCGTCTCATTGTATTTGAGGGGAATCCGGACACCATCCGTACTGTCTTCATTAATGGAGATGAGAGCGATATCGAGATCGATGTGATTGAGTTCGACATCATCGAACTGGTGCCTGGAACTGTAATTACCGAGATAGGCCGCACAAAAGCCACAATATTTATTTGTTCTCGGGCAAACAGCACCGCAGCTTCTGCAATGGATCTCATCTTCACCGGCATTTTCGGAATAGAAGACATTGGAGAGTTCGGCCCTTTCTGAATACTGTTCGAGCTGATGCTGAACTGCAAGCGCAGCAGCATCCTGGCGGGGCGTCGTCCGGACAGGAGCAGTAAAATGTGGTGTTTCTTTTTCAGACTGGCTCAATATATCGATGATTGCCCCCATCAGGGCTGCATCGCCACTATTTGGACTTGCCATACCAGACATCCGTTTTCCTCATGATGAATACCGAAAAAAGCGCTTTGCATCCCGACTGAGGCGACATACAGGGCAATACGAGCTTTGTATTGGTTATTCCAAGGCTCATGGCCATGGGATCATGGCAGCCCAAACGACGTCCCCATCGCGGAGAACAAGGCTAAAAAGCCACCCACCATGCCGTTTGTACCATAACGTTAAACACCCTGACAAGCAGGTGGGCCTCATTATAGGGGGCACAAGTATCCTGGACTCGCAGGCGCGCTCGTCATCCCCCCAGGGACGAGTCCCTATTTAACGTCTTAGGGGTTTAAGCATATTTGGCACTCCGCGCACACAGCAGGCGGCTATAAAATTATTACCACAACCCCAAAGCAGTGGCAAGGGGGATGTTCGCTGTCAGCGATGAGGGAGGGGAAGAAGTAAAGAGACGTCCCATAGAACATCTGTCCCCCAAAGCTCAATCTCCCGCACAGACAATGCATTCACAGCCATTCGCCGTGGTTGAATTCCACAAATTGGACTGGCAGTCACACATTGCACAGGAAAATCCCATTCCCCCGCGAAGATAGCGAAACGTCACAAAAAAAAGCGCCCAAAAGGGCGCTTTATAAATCGCATTGAACAGATGACTATTCAGCATCACCCGTGACGGGAACAGCAAAGGCCTTGCGAGTACGAACGCTCTTAATACGGGCAGCTTTACCGCGCAGGTCACGGAGATAATAAAGTTTGGCACGGCGAACATTACCGAGGACAACAACTTCGATCTTAGCGATTTTGGGGCTATGAACCGGGAAAGTACGTTCCACACCGACGCCGTAGGAAATCTTACGGACGGTGAAGGATTCACGAGAACTACCGCCGCTGCGACGAATCACGGCACCCTCATAAACCTGAATACGCTCTTTGTCGCCTTCTTTAATATTCACATGCACGCGAACGGTATCACCAACGCGGAAATCGGGGATATCACTGCGCATCTGTTTCTTTTCAATTGCTGAAATAATTGGGCTGGTCATGGTCAATCTCCTATAAAGCAAAATTGCCGCGGGGAGGCCTTTTGCACTCATTGCGGCCTAATGTCAAGTTTTTTTGGGAATTAAAATCAACTTCTCGATACGAACCGAAGATCCTATCTATTGAGGTTCATTTTCTTCCGCATTCATCCATTTCCGTTCCCTGGCTGTCAGGGTCGGTTCGAGGGATGCATAAAGATCCGGGCGTCTTTCCCTGGTTCGGCGAATGGATTCACACCGACGCCATTGTTCGACTGCCCCGTGATTGCCGCCCAAAAGAATTTCAGGCACCTGCATTCCTCTGTATTCTGGTGGCCGTGTATATTGAGGATATTCGAGCCATCCTTCCGAAAAGCTCTCCTCCACACTGGATGTGTCATTCCCCAGCACGCCCGGCCATAACCGGCAAACGGCATCGCTCACGACGAGCGCAGCCAGTTCTCCGCCTGTCAAAACGAAATCTCCAATGGAAATCTCTTCATCGACAAAATTTCGAACGCGCTCATCTATCCCCTCGTAATGTCCACATACGAGGATGAGCGAACTGTACTGACTCAGACGCCTTGCATGCGTCTGGTCAAAGCGTGACCCCTGAGGGCTCATCAGCACGACGTGCCCCTCAGGATAAAGACTTTTGGCATGCTCAATTGCGGCTACCAACGGTTCAGGTTTCATCACAAGCCCGGCACCGCCGCCGTAAGGAGCATCATCTACCCGATGATGCTTATCCAGACTGAAATCGCGTATCTGCACGAAACTCCAGTCAATTTGTCCCGCATTCACGGCACGCCCAATAATCGAACTCCGCATCGCTGCTTCGAAGTATTCCGGAAAAAGAGAAACAAAGCAAATCTGCCCCATTCCTATTCCCCATAGACTTCATCGAGTTCTGCCATCCACTGTGCATCGACTTGAACGGTCCTGGCTTCCATGTCAATCTTCCCGACATGAGCCGACACAAAGGGAACATACCCAACCCCACCCTGAGGTCGGACATACCTGAGCAAATCATGTGCACCGCTTGGCATAATCGCATCAATTCTGCCCCAGCGGCGATCATTTTCATCACAAATCTCCAGGCCAACCAAATCGCAGGCATAAAATGCATTGCGCAGCGGTTTCAGCTCGCTACGCAGAATGCGCACTTCCTGCCCGGTCAGTTCAAAAGCCCGGTCCCTGTCATCAATTCCTTCAAGTTCCAATGCCACAAACCGACCACAGCGCGTGGCGTGAACGACCTTAAAGGCGTCCTCCTGAGGGCCAAGAAATACCGTTTTGGCCTTGAGAAGACTGTCACTCCCGGCATCGTCCATAAAAACGCGGATCGCCCCATGTACCCCATGGGCACGCCCTACGACCCCAACGCGGATTTTTTCTAAAGGGGCATTCATAGATTCTCACCAGGAAAAATATATGAAAAATCATCCCCATTCAGGAATACTGAGACTTTCGGCCCATGGTTTCTGCGAATAACACAGAGGCACCACACCCTGCGTCTCAGCCTCTGCATGAGGTGACAACGCCAAAAAAAACACCATCAAAGCCTAGCTTTAATGGTGCAACACAGTCTGCCTGAACCTTATTCGACGATTTCGAGCCGACACCGAACTCCGGCTTTTTTCGAAGCTGCATTCAGGATTGTGCGCAATGCCTCCGCCGTCCGCCCGCTCTTGCCAATCACCTTGCCAAGATCCTCAGGACCAACACGCAAAGACACCACCGACTCATTATCGCCTTCTGACAGACTTACAGTCACCGCATCCGGATCGTCTACCAATGCTTTCGCTGCACATGCCATGCATTCGAGTAATTCTTCCATTGACACCTCGCTGGCTGCCCGACTCTCCGGAACGGGGCAAATTCAAGTTTACTTTCTCACCTGGGCAATCAACGATTTCACGGTATCGCTGGCAACTGCGCCATTCGAAAGCCAGTAATCTACACGCTCAAGATTAAAATTGATTTTGTGAGGTTTGCTCACGGAATCATAGGTTCCGAGCTGTTCAATGCAACGGCCGTCGCGAACATTGCGGCTGTCAGCTGCAACGAGTTTATAAAATGGACGATGCGTCGTACCATGCCTCTGAAGTCTAAGACTTACTGCCATTTTTCCTCCAAATAGTATTTAAATGTGCTTGGTGTTCTTCATCCGCGGATTTTTTTTTAACCGCAAATAAACGCCGCGTCTTTTACGCCAACATTTTCGCAATGTCAAGACGGAATTGATTGTTTTGAATGAAGTCGTCCCCATTGCCCCATTCAGGCTCATCTTTGAGGTTTAAACATGATTATTTGGGTGAGGGGGCCAAGCCCCCTGCGGCGCTATCGCTTGCGCGATACGCGCCTACCCCCGATGCGGGGCGATGCCCCGCAACGCCCCAACTGCGCATTCATTAAAGACATCCTCATTTAAAAATGAATTGCTGCTACGAAGCCCGTTAGGGCTTCATGGCGAGTAGCCCCCGGTTGGAGCGTAGCGACAACCGGGGGGCAAAACGTTCCCTTTTCTCTTTCCCAACTTTTTTCCAGCCCTATGGGCTGGAAAAAAGTTGGACAGAATGCTGTAGCCCTGCGCAAATTGTTTTGACATTATTCTGTGAATTGAATATTTTGTAAAAATGCAGGATCGTTTGACAAGCGTATCTGCAGCGTGACCGATTGAGGGTCATAAAGTCGCGGGTGGCGTTCACCCGTATGTGTGCGCTATTGGTGCATTCGATTTGAGAGAGACGGTTATGTCTAAAAAGCTTTTTGTGGGTGGTTTGGCTTGGGCAACGACATCAGATGGTTTAAAAAAAGCCTTTGAAGCTTATGGTGATGTCACAGAAGCAAAGGTAATTACAGAACGGGAAACCAACCGTTCGCGTGGTTTTGGCTTTGTCACACTGGCAGATGATGCCGCCGCAGCAAAAGCCATGTCCGAAATGGATGGCAAAGAATTGGATGGTCGTACCATCCGCGTCAACGAAGCCAATCAGACCAAGCCCACCGGTGGCAATCGCCGTCCACGAAACCGCGAACAATAAGCAACATTCACAAAAAAAGCCGCCCATTGGCGGCTTTTTTAATTTTCCAAAACAATATCGATCAGCACTTTGGCTAGATTCGGCTCACAGCCCCAACGGAATCGTTCCAGGCTTCCAATGCCTCGGGGAACGGTTCGAGCGCACGATCGAGAATGCCATGCATCGCTGCAATCGCCAGACCATAATTGGTAATGGCCACGCCCTGAGCTGCAGCCTGACGCACGCGCGAAAGCATCTGCCGGCGCGTCCACATGCATGCCCCACAATGAATGATGAGACGATAGGGCGTCAAATCGTCCGGGAATGCTGCACCGCTGATGACATCGATCTGCACCAAATCCCCCACGGTTTTGCGAAGCCAGCCGGGAATTTTCACGCGCCCGATATCATCCTGAATGGGATGATGTGTACACGCCTCCGCAATCAATATGCGATCACCGGGCTGAAGCCTGCCAATCATGGCAGCGCCACGGGCCATCGTCGTCAAATCCCCTTTAAATCGTGCAAACAATACCGAAAACCCCGTCAGATGAATCGAAGCCGGCACCTGCGGGCTCACGGTGCCAAAGGCCTGTGAATCGGTCACCACGAGCACAGGCGGTTCCTTAAAGCGCCCAAGCATTGCCGAAACCTGATCTTCCTTGCAGATGGAACATACGGCATGCGTATCGAGAATGTCACGTATCGTCTGAACCCGAGGCATGATCAACCGCCCTTTGGGCGCTTCCTTATCGATGGGAATGACGAGCAATACATGATCATTCGGTTTGATGATGTCACCGATGAGCTGCCTCGAATCTAAAAAATCAGCAGGTGCAATGCGAATAATCGCCTGCAAAAGATCTTCAATTCCGCTGCCCGACGGAGCCGATGTCTGCACACACTCAACCTTTTGCTCAGATAATTCCTGCATCAGCCGGGAATAATCGGTTTTGTCCGCATGATTGAGCACCGCAATCCAGGGAATCTGGCGTTCCGACAATTCGGATTGGATCGATGCTTCGTGCTCACTCCAAGTGCCGTCCGTAACCAGCAAAGCCAAATCACATCGGCCAAAGACGGCCCTGGTTCGCTCGATGCGCAGATCGCCCAGCAGTCCTTCATCGTCGAGCCCTGCCGTATCGATAAAAAGCACAGGCCCGAGCGGCAGCAGCTCCATCGGTTTTTCGACCGGATCGGTCGTCGTCCCCTTTTGATCCGAGACGATCGAAACCGTCTGATGCGTCAAAGCATTGAGAATGCTCGATTTGCCGACATTGCGGCGGCCAAAAATGCCAATGTGGAGCCGAAGCCCCTTAGGTGTGTTTTGCATGATGATATCAGGAGAGAATTTCAAACATGGCTTTGTATAATGAAAGTATTGATAAACTCCAGGCTCAGAGCTTATCAATACTTTCATTAGCCCCAAAAGATGCTAAAAGCCCCGGCTGAGTAGTAACAAAATATTGCCATACTGTATCTAAAAATTTGAATCTCAATTCCAAAAGAACTAAACTAGTACGGTGT
>JAGACY010000208.1 GCA_017613855.1 Pseudomonadota bacterium | reverse complement strand
GGGCTGTGCCCCCCCACGGCGCTATCGCTGCGCGATACGCGCCTCCCCCCACGGTTTGCTCATAAAAATGGCGGATATATAAATATATATATCATTTCAGCCATTATGGATGCCGGTTTGTGCGTCTGCGACGCAGCATGGCTAAACCACCCAATAAAAACAGACTGAGTGCGGTATGGGCAGCATTGGGTGAGGGCTTTTGTGGCTGGCTTGAACAGTCATCTTCGACAAATGTGCGTGACCTGGTTGTCCCATCACATCCTTCGTCGATTTTACCATCGCAGTCGTTGTCGACGCCGTCGCAAATTTCTTCGGATGGGGTGCAATCACCGGGGACCTGGTCGCAGATGCCGTCTTCGTCGATTTTACCATCGCAGTTGTTGTCGATGCCGTCGCAGATTTCTTCGGATGGGGTGCATTTTGCCGGATTGCAAACGTCATCCTCATCGATGTCGCCATCGCAGTCGTTGTCCAGGCTGTCGCAGATTTCTTCGGATGGGACACAGCAGACATTGTCTTCGTCAACTTCGCCATCGCAGTCATTGTCCTGATTGTCACAGATTTCTTCGGAAGGTACGCAGCAGGCGTTGCCTTCGTCAACTTCGCCATTGCAGTTATTGTCCATTTGGTCGCAGAGTTCTTTTTGGAATGAACAAGGTTTGGCAATGGGGCCGCCAATGCGCAGTGACGGATAATAGATGGGGTTGTTCCAGCCGTTTGAGTTTTCCATTGCCGGCCCGTCTTTGGCGTCAAAACCGGAACCATTAAACTGATAACACCGGATCATGTCTGCATTTCGTCCGCAGATTTCCATTTTGCCGTCACCGTCTGTATCTCCCATGCGGATGGTGCGGAATTGATCGGGTTTGTTCCATCCGTTTTCGTCGCTCATATCGGCGATTTCGAATTGACTGTCAAAACCGTTTCCGTTTGAGGGATAGCACAGCATTGCAGCATTGGCACGGATACAGACATCCTCTTTGCCGTCTCCGTTGAAATCGCCAAACCGCAGGGTTGAATAATTGTCGTAATCATTCCAGCCATCGGCATCGGGTAAGGCTGGACCTTCGATTTCTGTGTCCATTGCTGTTCCCAGGGAAAGGTGGCAGATGAGTTTTTCGGAGCTGCGTGCACAGATATCCGCTTTGTGATCGCCGTTGATATCTGCCATGCGGATTGTGGCATAATACTCGGGCTGGTTCCAGCCTTTGTCATCGCTCCATTCGGCTGCGGTGAAATCAGCGGCAAACTTATCCCCTTCTGAAATCCAACATTTAAACCCGGCGGAGCCGCGGGCACAGACATCTGCTTTGCCGTCGCCATTGATGTCGGCCATGCGAATGGTCGAGTAGTACTCGGGTTTGTCCCATCCATTGGCATCATCCATGATACCGGGCGCAATGGCTTCGCCCCATCCGGATTCGAGCGATGGATAACATTTAAAACCATCTTTAAAGCGTGCACACATATCATCGCGGCCGTCGCCGTTGATATCGGCAAATCTTATGGTCGAGTAGTATTTGACATGGTTGTAGCCATCCTCATCGGACATGGGAATGACTTCAGTCCGGGTATCGAACGATGTCCCAGTGGAATGCCAGCAATAGACACCGGCATTGGCTCGCGCACAGAGATCCGCCATACCATCGCCGTTGATATCGGCAAACTGAATGGTGGCGTAATTCGAAACATCATCCCAGCCGGAATCATTGGTGAGCTCGACGGTGAGCTTGTATTCGTTCGGGGTCTCGGATTTCGAAAAAGTACAGAATACGCCAGCCTTTCCGCGAGCACAGATGTCGGCTTTGCCGTCGCCATCGATATCCGTATTCTGCGGTTGATAAGTCATGGCCTGGTACATGATTTCGTCGCCGATCTCGCAGATACGGTCTTCGTCGACTTGCCCATCGCAGTCGTCATCGACGTTGTTACAGATTTCTTCACTTGGTTTGCAGTCTTTGTTGGCAAAGAAACCGAGGTGAACCGCTACGCTGCGCTCGCTACCGTCGCTCGGGGAATTGACGACGCCCTTGCCTTGCACGACCATCGTCGAAGAACCGCCGCCATCCATATTGATGCTGTTGTAGGCTCCCAGTGCCAGCATACAGTCGGACATGGCAGAGAGGGACATTCCGACGCGTTTAGAGCGCCTGCCGTCCACGACGAGCATGTAGAAATAACGGCCGGTTTTATCGATGCCGACGGCAGTTCGCGGATGTGTCGTCTTCGAAAAATCGCCGTTTCCGTTGTCGACTTTCTTGCCATCCTTGAGGAGGTAATGACTGCCGGAGGTCGCGTTGTACATGAGGTTGCGGATATCATCCGACTGCCCCTGCAGATAATGGTTCTGTTTGTCAAATCCCATGGTCTTGCGGGATTCATCGCCGTCGGTATAGGCCTTGCCGTCGCTCTTTTGGTAGCCGCGGGCTTTTTTGGTGCTGCTAATGGCAAAAAAAGCCGTGTTGATACCAACCTGAACGCCATATTTCGAAACGAATTTCGAGGTCTTCATTAAAGATCCGTTCAAATTTGGCGTGACAAACGGGCGTACCCCTTTGGCCTGCAAATCGACCTTTAAGACGAAGAGCTGATGGGTCGAATCCTTAATATGGCAGTACTCAATGCCATGAAAGACTTTACCCGAATCAGAGGCACAGCTGTTTTCACAGATCGATTTGGCGTAACTTTGTGATGTACAGAGCAAACAAAGAGAAATAGCCAGTAATCCAAGAGAGTGACGCATAGCAGACTCCATGTTTGAGGCCCTAAGCGGGGCGCTTGATATCTCACGTGTACGGGTAGGATGATAAAAAGACTGTGCAGAGACTAAATATTCATGACGGTTTGTCTTGTGAACAGGTACTCTCTTTGCGTGCGTTGAGATCGGCATCCTGAGGGTTGAGGCTCAATGCCACATCGAGCAGTTCCGGCGGCAGATTTTCGAAAGTGACTTTGTTACCGCGTATAATAATGCGTGTCCCCTCGGGCAGCATATCGAATAGATCGTCATCCAATTTGGGGGTGGCATCGTCAGGCATAAAACCTCCGGGGAGGGGGGGCGATACGCATCATCGTCACACAAACGATAGATGTTCCTTGACGGATAGTAACAGTAATGCGCTGATAATTCAAAAACCTGCTTATTTTTTAATGTGTTTTGTTTATAATTTCAATGGTGCCGTGTGTATTGTGTATCGCGAATGATCAGGAGATATCATGAAAAAACTCATGCTTATACTTGTTTGTACCATGTTTTTGGGCTGTCATGCAGAAACGAATCCGAACAAGGCTCAGAGTGCAGATGTTGGGGAAGCCAAACCGGCAGCAGAGGCCAAAGCTGCCGATGAAGCGCCTCAGGCTGCTCCGGCTTTGGCACCTTTGCCTGCCGATAAATTTCGCTTTCTGTATGGCGAGAAAGACCCGGAAGTCTTGAAACGCTTTGATATGGCGCGCAAGATCGTTGAAGAAAAAACTAAACCGACGACAAAACTCAATGAATGGTCCAAGCATTTTGGGGATTGGTTTTTCATTCAGTTTGAATTGGAAGAAATACCGCGTGATATGATTCCTCTGGATGCGCCTGCGCATCAGCCGGATGTTTATCTCGTCAATTTGGCAAACAATGAGCTCATCGAAATGGGCGACTGGCGCGCTGCCAAACCCTTATTTGACGCCATTCTGGAGCGTTTTGACAGCCTCGATGATGACGATGCACGTCAGGATCTCGTCAAAGCCATGGCTTCGGCTGCATCGGTAGTCGCATTCCGGCATGGCCGTTATCTTGAAGTCATTTCGGGGCAAGTATTTCCCGAAGGTATTGGTGATCCCCGGCTAAAACGCACGATGGATGGTGCGGAACTCGTCTATTTTATCATGTCGTCGGGGATGGAACGCAGCTTTACCCAATGCACGCTGCGCATAAAAGGGAAAGGCATCACTTACGAATCGGAAATCATGCAGCTTTAATGCGGCATGGTGATGTGCCGGTCAGAAACGTTCCGCGGAACGTCTCTGACCGGGAAATGCGCATGATGTATTATTCGACCAATGTGGAACGTTCGGTTCCAGCGAGTATGCCATCGAGATTGGGCAGGCTGTTGACAGAGCAGACGCGCAGTTTCATGCCATTTTCCTTGCATAGAATCATGGCCGTGAGATCCATCACACCGAGGTTTTGTGCGATGGCGTCTGCAAAAGCGATCTTGTCGTAGCGTTTGGCATTGGGATTCTTATTGGGATCTGAATCGTAGACGCCGTCGACTTTGGTGGCTTTAATCAGGATATCGCAATTGAGTTCGAGCGCGCGCAGAGCTGCTGCTGAATCGGTGGTAAAATAGGGATTGGACGTTCCGCCAGCCACGAGGACGATCGTCTTTTGGGCGAGCATAGCGCGGGCCTCCGGAATATCATAATGTTTTGCCAAAGAGGGAACGCTGCTGACGGCGCATGCCGCAAAACCATTGGCAATGAGATGCTGTTCGAGCGTCATGCAGTTGACGACGGTTGCCATCATGCCGATTTGATCCGCTTTGGAACGGTCGAGCCCTTTGGTGGCCTTGCCGCGCATGATGTTGCCGCCGCCTGTGACGATGGCCAATTCATGCTTTTGAGCAATTTTACCGAGGATTCCGGCAAAATGCGTCAGAGTTTCTGCATCCAGTCCCAGTCCCTGAGGTCCACCGAGTACTTCACCTGAAAGTTTAAGCATCACGCGCATGTTTTTCTCCTTTTATATATTGTGGG
>JAGACY010000207.1 GCA_017613855.1 Pseudomonadota bacterium | reverse complement strand
GTGAAAAACTGACAGGATATCACTGTAATTCATCCCGGTATTCTCTGCGGTACGATTCGCATTAACAGCAAACCAACAACCAATCGGATAATACTATGATCGAAAATCACGAAAGCATTACAGCAAAACTATGTTCATTTGTCCGCGCACACCATTCCATTCATGAGCGCAACAAGATATTCGACGACTATCTCGCTTTTGATCTGATGGGATCCAATGAATACGGCAATATTCGCAAACTCATCGAAAGCGGGAAATGCGGCATGTGCGAAAACTGCAATTCGACATGCCCTTATCATGATAAAATTTCTCAAACAGTCCACTTACTTGCTCCAATCCCGCTGTCACGCGAAGCTTTTACACTCGATATTTTTAATACATTTATACAAAAATATCCTCGATGCCAGTATGTGATTTGCGGTGCCGGCATGGATTCGTTCCTGTTCAGAAATGATAATCCGAACATTACGATTTTTGAAGTCGATCACCCCGATACGCAAAAGTACAAACAGCACCGAATTGCAGAACTGGGTTGGATCATACAGAAAAACATCAACTTTGTGCCCGTCGATTTTTCGCATGACGATATGGCAACCAAACTACTCGAAGCCGGCTATGATCCCAACCTGCCGACATTTTTTACTATTCTCGGCGTGACCTATTATCTATCGCTGAAATCATTCGAAAATACGATCGAACGAATCGATTCGATATCAGCCACAGGAAGTACAATTGTTCTTGATTACCCGGAAAATACACCGTTTAATGCAACGACCCCCGAGCGAGTGCGCAGACTAGCACAAATGACTGCACGCCTGGGTGAACGCATGACACAGGGATTTTCTCTGGACGAAATGCATGGTGTCTTCGAACGCCATCACTGCAAAATTACAAAACATCTTTCCCCACAGGCCATCCAAAACAATTACTTTAAAGATCGGCAGGACGGCCTCACCGCATACGAGAATATTCATTTTATTTGTGCCGAAAAACACAGTCACTACTTTGCAAACCAGAGCATATTTACAATATAAGGAGAAAAATCATGGCTAATTACAAACATCTCGATTCTGCACTCATTCACGGCGGCATCTATGGGGATGCTCTCACCGGATCGGTCAATGTGCCGATTTATCAGACATCGACCTATGAACAAAAAGGTCTGGGCAAACTCGTCGGGGGTTACGAATACTCCCGCACGGGCAATCCAACTCGCGCAGCCCTCGAAGCACTGATTGCCGAGCTCGAAGGCGGTGTCGCAGGATTTGCCTTCGGATCCGGAATGGCCGCTACCACTGCGGTGCTCAGCCTGTTTGAATCCGGTGACAAGATCATTCTTTCACAAAATGTATATGGCGGAACCTATCGCGTTCTGGCCAAAGTATTCAATCATTTTAAGATTGGTTTTGAGATTGTCGATACCACAAATCCCCAAATATTCGAAAAGGCAATAACCCCGGAAGTTAAAGCAGCATTTATCGAAAGCCCAGCGAATCCGCTGCTTTCGGTCACCGATATCCAGGCGATTGCTGCAATTTGCAAGAAGCACCATATCCTGACGATAGTCGATAATACATTTATGACGCCCTATCTGCAGCGCCCGATATCCCTCGGTGCCGATATCGTGATTCATAGTGCGACCAAATATCTCGGCGGCCACAGCGATCTCGTCGCCGGTCTGGTCGTCGTCACCACGCAGGATCTGGCCGAAAAAATTGCATTTATACAAAATTCGACCGGCGGCGTACTCGGACCATTCGATTCATTCCTGCTCATACGCGGCATCAAAACACTCGCCGTTCGCATGGACAGACACACACAGAATGCCGAAATCATCGCACAATTCCTGCGCAAAAACGAAGCCGTCAAAAATATCTATTATCCCGGATTTGAGGATGCACAGGGACACGATATACAAATGAGACAGGCAAAAAACGGCGGTGCCATGATATCCTTCGAACTTCAGGACAACTACAATTTGAATCGATTTTTTGAATCTCTGCATTTGGTTGCCCTTGCCGAAAGCCTCGGCGGCGTCGAATCGCTCGTCTGTCATCCGTCAACGATGACCCATGCCGCATTCCCCAAAGAAATCCGCGATGCAGTCGGCATAACCGAAAACCTGATTCGCCTATCGGTCGGCATTGAAAATGTCTATGATCTCATCGCCGATCTGAGCCAGGCCATACGCACAAGCCAGCTTCAGGAGGTATAAATGTATTACGAATCGATGCAGGCACTCGTAGGCCAGACGCCGCTTGTAAAACTTGGTCATTTCGATCTCCCGTCAGATGTATCTTTGTTTGCAAAACTAGAATTATACAATCCATCAGGAAGCGTCAAGGATCGCACCGGAAGATATATGGTCGAAGCCGCCGAACGTCACGGAGAGCTCAGACCCGGCGGTACAATTGTTCTGGGAACTGCAGGCAACACCGGTCTTGGCATTGCATTTGCGGCACTTAACAAAGGCTACCGCGTGATATTTACAGTTCCCGAAAAATTTTCTATCGAAAAGCAGATCTTCATGCATGCCCTGGGCGCCGAAATCATTCACACGCCTCTTGAAGAAGGCATGCTCGGTGCCAACAGGCGCGCAGCCGAACTCCATGCGCAAATTCCCGGTTCGGTTGTACTCGATCAATTCTCGGATCAGAGCAATCCACAGGCACACTATGAGACGACCGGCCCCGAGATATATCAGGATCTCAATGCCAAAATAGATTACTTTGTCGCCGGGGCAGGTTCCGGCGGCACATTTACCGGCATTGCTCGCTACCTCAAGCAGCATCTGCCCAATTTGCAAGCCGTACTTGCCGATCCCGTCGGTTCGACCATCGGCGGCGGCACACACGCTGATTATCTCATCGAAGGCATTGGCAACGATTTTATCGCCGATACACTCGATATGTCACTCGTCGATAAAATATACAAAATTACAGATGCCGAAGCTTTCGATGCTGCACGCCTGGCCGCACGAAAAGAAGGAATATTCGCAGGTTCATCGTCCGGCGCTGCACTCTCGGCCGCATTAAAACTCATTCAGGACGGTGCACGCGGTAATATTGTTGTTGTATTTCCCGATCGCGGCGATCGTTATTTTAGCAAGAATTTGTTTGATACGGATTTTTAGGCGCGCCTATGCGCGATGCGCATACGGCACGCGTTTCGGCCTATTGCCTGCGGCAATACGGCCTGGCTGAGACGTTCCATGGAACGTCTCTACATGGGTTGACACGCCTATGCCTGCGGCATACGACGTGTATTTCGGCCTATTGCCTGCGGCAATACGGCCTCTTATCTACCCATCTATGAGCCGAGAATAGCTAAACCGCTTGAATACATCCAGCATATCATCCGGCAGACGTTTCATCGTTTCTTTGGCTATTTCTTTGGGGATATCGAACAAAGCCCCAGCGACGCTGCCAGCAATACATGTCAGCGTATCGCAGTCGCCGCCCAATGATACAGCCAAACGGATCACATCCTCAAAATCCTTGCCCTCGAAAGCTGCCGTCAATGCCTCGGGAACAGTCCCCTGACAGGTTTCATTGTATGTATAAACCTCACGAATCTGATCACATGTCCTGGATAAATCATAACCGAATGTCGATTCGATATATTGTCGGATTTCGGTAACTGATTTGCCCGTTCTAGCCAGGAAAATGGCTGCCGCAGTTGCCTGTGCCCCTTTTATTCCCTCTGGATGATTGTGTGTAATATCTGCTGTAGCTGCAGCCAGTTCGAGCGTCTGCTCAAGCGTCTGACATACCCAGCCAACCGCCGAAACCCGCATGGCCGAACCATTGCCCAACGAATTGTAAGGCTCGGGATTCTTACTCATTAACCACTTAGTAAACCGATTGCCATACGCACCTTTCGGATTCGGATATTTTCTGCCCCATTTCTGCATCGATTGAATGATTTGTTCACGTATAAAATCATAATCCATTGGAAAACGCTTTGGATTCTCATATTGCAACACATCCGCAACAGCGAGGGTCATAATGGAATCGTCTGTATAGATGGATCTGTTTGAAAACAAGGGAAACTGTTTTGTATAAATATTATCGAATTCATAGACACTTCCGACGGTATCGCCAATAATACCGCCGAGAAGCATATACCTGGCCTTGAATAAATCTCTGGGTTTGTATATTTTCAGATGGAACAAATCAATAATTCGAATGGATTCGTCCGCAGGCTGAATCGCATGATCATCAAAGAATTGGCAGCATTCTTCGATGTCACTCATGACATAATAATCATATTCTACATTCTGAGCCTCAGTCTGAGCAGATTTCTCAAGCCGAATGAGGAAATGATATGCTTTCTTGTCGGCCAAATCAGCATGATTAATTGTTTCACACTCTCCGGCCGGAGGTTCTTCCGGATCCTCCATGGGTTTATTATATGTAACGCTATCTGCCCATGCCTGCCATCGGGCCTTTCTCCTATTACGGATGACATCATTACTGATATGGACAATTTCCAATGTATGCAAATCGATCATGAGATTTTCATCATCACGGTACTCCTTGGGAGCATATTCCAGTTGGATGCATCCCTGATACGTCTCCATAAATACGTTGCAGTGAAAGATTTCATCACAAAAGCAGCTTGCCATATAACGGTATTTTGAATCAATTTGAATCATGATTACTCCTTTTTTTAGGCTATGGTTAACGATCGTGGATATTTTGTGCATGAAAAATAGTATATCATCTTGGAACTTAGAGTTTGGAGCTTAGAGAAGGGACTCACCACTCAAAGCTCTAAGCTCTAAGCCAGGTAAGTGCTTATTCTTAGGCTCATGCCTATCCACTCTCGTACAACTGAGCCAAATTCTTTTTATGCACGCCAAAGAGCTATGATAATGTCTGACTATTATTCTGGCTCACCACGCATTGTGCGAACCATAAAAACAGCACCACCAATACTGATAAGAAGCCCAAATACAATGAGTATTTCGCCAAACAGATTAAGGTAATTATCTGAATAATTTTCCGGATTCGCAGGATCTATCTTAAGCGTACCCGACCTAAATGGTTCATGCCTAACATGTGTCTCTGTTTTCTCATACAATTTTCCATTATAATTGTATGACATCATCAAATCACAGTAGGTAGTTTCCTTTGGTTTGCCGTTTTTCTTATGCGTATTTTCTACTTCTTCATGACAGTTAATTTCCTGGTAGCTCACCTCAACTTCATCCCAGTCACCGTGCGAATTATACTCACTTCTAAGCATCAGCAAACCAATAGAGAGTCCAATGATGCCAATGACAATTACCACAAGTGGATTTTTAATTTGATTTGTCCTTTTAAATCTTCTTCTTCTGGTCATCATGAATTCTCCGATAACAGTGTCCCTCCCCCAAAAGTTCTATACCATGCATTATACGCCATATCAAAACCCTTCTCAACATTTCAGTTGGTACGCATCAGGCGCGCTGCACCTTTTATGTCCATAGTTTTTCCTTGCAGTGGTACCTATTTGTCGGCTTTGTCCTACAAATATGCAATCTGTAATTGAACTGACGCCCGTGTTGCCAAAGGCAATACGCGAGCGCCTCGTCAAAATTGTATGACATTATGTACGCATGAGTTCCGGATAATTGGCAAAGAATAGATTCAGGCGCTGCATAATGATATCAACGCCGCCGATATTTTTCGATTCAATATTCATCGGCATGGCAGGATCATGCAATGACATGCGCAGCAACATCCAGCCCTGAACTTCTGAATCATCAAAACGCACGCGAATGCCTTCGTAATTGGGGTCGACGATGATAAACCGGTCATCAGCTTTGGCAAAGGTTTCGAATTCGGCGAGTACTTTTTTGCCATAGGAAACGAAATCCGGATTGGTGATTTTGAATCGAATTTCGCGCGATTCCGCCGGATGTTCGAGTGCAGATATCAAATCTTCTATTTTTCGGCCTTCTCTCTTTAGCACCGCCATTTTGGCAATAATTTTGGTCGCAATATAGGCACCGTCATCCGAAAAATAATTTTCTTTAAATGCACCATGTCCTGAGGTTTCGATGGCAAGCTCGCAATTTTCGCCGTTATGATTCAGTTCAATGGCTTTATCTATGACATTTTTATAGCCGCGTTTATAGCGCAAATGTTTAAGATGGAGATGATTTTCGAGATAGTCTTTCAATTCGTCAGAAGTCACAGAATCAGTCACAATCGTCGAATGGGGAGCACTTTCGGCCACAATTGATGCCAGCAAAGCGATGAGCGCATTGCGGTTGACTTCGGTGCCATCACGGAAAACAACTGCCGCGCGGTCACCGTCACAATCGAAAATGACGCCCAAATCAGCGCCTGCCTCGCGCGTAGCTTTTTGTATAGCCGCCATTGCAGTGGCGTCTTCTGGATTGGGTACATGATTCGGGAATGTGCCATCTGGTTCAAGGAAAACACTGCCCGAAATATCTGCGCCCAGAGGCTCGAGAATCTGACCTGCAAAGAAACCTGCGGCCCCATTTCCGGCATCTTCTATGATGTGCAGCCCAGCGAGTGGGTGATCATAATCCATTGCATTGACAGTAGATTTTATCCATTCCCGCATGTGCGCAGCATAAGCACCAGCCATATCGAACCGTCGAAGATGGAGGCTACCGCTTTTAAAACTGCCAGCTGAAACCAGACCATCTTCATCCACTGTACCAAATTGAGAACACAACTCCGCTGCATGATCGAGGATTTGGGACAGTTCTGTTTTATTGAGTGCGCCATCCCTTGTAAAAAATTTCATACCATTGCGCTGATACGGCAAATGACTGGCCGTGAGCATGATCGCGCCATCAAAATGGCTGGTATCAAGTACGGTCGACTGGAACATCGCCGGTGTCGAAATAAGGCCACAATCAAAGATTTCGGAACTTCCCAGCCCCACAAAACAAGCCTGTTTGAGTTCATTGGCCGAAAGACGACTGTCATTTCCAATACCGATGCGCAGCATCGACGCCTGTTTATTCGTCTTTTTAGCCAGGAAAGCCGCAAAAGCTGCAGCAATGAATGTCACAGCACCCGCCGATAACGTGCGTGGTTCATCCTGAGTTGTAATCGCAACACCGCGAACATCATTGCCATTCTGAAGTTTTTTGAATTGAATCATGATGGGTTCCTTATTTGGCCGTAGGTTATGCTCGCTGGGGCGATCACACAGGGTCGCCCCTACTCACGCCATATTTTTGTTCTCTGGATCATGCTCGCTGGGGCGACCACACGGGGTC